>WOZB01000001.1 GCA_011620445.1 Anaerolineaceae bacterium
CCTCGGGGCAGTCAGGGCCTTCCCCCAGGCAGCGGCCGCCTTCACAAGCGAATGAGTCCACTTTTTCTGCCCAAAGCCAGCCACAAAGGCCACCGGAACCATCTGAACCTTCTTCCGGGTATGCGAAACCCTTTGCTGATGAGAGGCGGCCCGAAATGCCCCTACGCACGCCGCCCCGACCCAGTACTTCTGAGAGTTCCTCACAGACTACCCAGGAGATAGGCGGTCAATCAGCCATGCTGGCGGAAAGTCACGCCACTGAAAGCGTGGAATCAACACCTGCCCCCACAGAGGCGCAAAAACACGCCAACCTACAGGATCTGGCCCTCAAGGTTTACCCGGAAATTATCAGGATGCTCAATGTCGAATCTGAATGGCTTGGCAGGCGGCTTTAATAGCATGCAGGATGAGGTGAAAAATGCTTGACAAGATTAAACAAAAGCTCTCCCCCGAGAAGATCGCCCTTGAAAAGGCGACCCTGGTCTACGACAATGCCGGCAGCAGGGGTTCCATCACCTGTCAATTTAACCCTGCCAGCCTTTCCATCTCCAAGTCAGTAACTTGGAAGTCCGTAACCCCCAGCAGCGGCGACGAAAAGGCGGAGACCCAACCAGACCAAAACGCCCCGGATTTGATTTTCGCGGGCGGCAGTTCAGCCACCTTTAGCATGGACCTGATTTTCGATACCACCATTCTGGATAACCAGGATGTGCGCGGTTTCACCAACCAGCTCTTGCAGCTCACCCTGATGGGCGGCGGAAAGCCCGGCAAAAAAGAAGAGGATCCGCCAGTTGTGACCTTCATTTGGGGTGAATTTGAGCTTTTTGATGCGTACATCAAGGCGGTACAGATCAGCTACTCGCTCTTTTTGCCCAGCGGCATTCCGGTGCGGGCCAGGGCGCATGTTGAATTTGTGCAGGCCTTCGATAGCGATGGGGACCTACCCGCGCAGAACCCCACCAGCCGCACAGACCCGCGCAAAATCCACCTGGTAAGCGAAGGCGACCGGCTTGACTTCCTGGCCTACAGGGAATACGGTAGTGCCGACCGCTGGCGCGAGATTGCCGAGTCCAATCAACTGGAAGACCCATTGAAATTGAGGGTTGGCCAGTCTCTGATCCTGCCGCCAATGGCATAAAGGTTAAAAGCTATGGATGCATTCAAGATCTTGATTAGCGGCGCAGAAGACAAGCAATTGGAGAACGATGTTTCGCGCCTTACGGTCGAAAGCCGCATAGGTATGCCTGGCATGTTCCATATGGTCATTGGTGACAGTGACAGCTTTAATTACATCAATTCCAATAAGTTCGCGATTGGGAATGAAATTGAAATCAAAGCCTGCAGTGGTAACACCAGCCGTTTTGAAAGTCTGTTCAAGGGCATAATCACGGCTATCGAGCCTGATTTCACTGGGGAAGCCTCGGTCCAATTCCATGTTCGCGGATACGACAAATCGATCCGCCTCTCTCAAGGCAAAAAAACGCGCTCATTCATGAAGATGACCGCTGTTGACATCATCAAGAAAATCGCTGGAGAGAATGGCCTCTATGCCGACGCAAGCTCAAGTTCTGCTCCGAAAGACCAGATCATCCAACTTAACCAGACCGATTGGGAGTTCATCCAGTATCTTGCCCAAATGGACGGGCTGGGTGTCAGTTTCCAGAATAACTATTTGGTCTGCAAACCCATTAAAAACATCAGCAAGGCCGGGATTGATTTAACCTGGCACGAAAACCTCAGCAATTTCCGGCCAAAGCTCTCGGGTTTGGGCCAGGTCTCTACCGTCGAAATGACTGGCTGGGATATCAAGACCAAAAAGGAACTTACTTCCAAAGTCACTTCCGGAAAGCCGAATCAATACTATGCTATCGGCGACTCGGTTGAGGGCTCAGCTGCTGCCAAAAAAATTACCGGTGGTGATCCAGCGCATAACGCCCTGGACATTACGGGTAAATCTTCAACGGAAATGAAAAGCGCGGCTGAAGGTGCTTTTGAAGTGCAAGAGAGCCGTTATGTGACCGCTGAAGGGGAAGCCTTGGGCGATCCAAAATTGGTTGCCGGTACCATGGTAAACGTCAAGGGGATTGGCACCCGTTTCAGCGGCAAGTATTTCCTCACTACAGCCAGGCATGAGTTTATGAAGGGACGATATCGGGTAGTCTTTGGGATCCAAGGTGGGCATCCCCAGACCATCAGCGGTTTGCTTGGCGCAGACGCCAACAAGGCTGATAACCAGATTCCGGGTGTGGTTCCAGCCATCGTCACCAATAATAATGAAAGCGGAGATGTTCAGGCCGCCCGGGTGAAGGTGAAGTACCCCTGGTTCCCCTCAGGAACTGGCGGCACTTTGGAAAGTGATTGGGCGCGGGTTGCGGTGATTGGGGGTGGCAAGGATCGCGGCATCTACTTCATGCCTGAAATCGACGATGAGGTGCTGATTGCCTTCGAGCAAGGGGATATCAACCGTCCCTACGTGCTGGGTGGCTTGTGGAACGGCAAGGATGCGCCGCCGGAAGCTATCAGTAAGGTGGTGGCAGGCGGCAAGGTGAGCTTGCGCATGATTAAATCGCGCAGCGGGCATCTGATCAAGCTGGAGGAATCCGATAGTGTTGAAACGATTTCCATTATCGATAAATCGACCAAAAACTCCATCGTTCTGGACGCAAAGGCCGGAACAGTTACCGTCAAGTCAGATAAGGATATGGTCTTTGATGCCGGAGGGAAGATGACCTTCAACTGCAAGGGCGACCTTGAGGTCACTTCCAATGGTGCTGGCAAAATGAAAGCTAAAAGCAACTTTGACATTGAAGCCGCCACTGGCGCCATGAACATGAAATCCATGGGCGCCATGAAGATGGCATCAAAACAATCCATTGCCTTGCAGGATGCCGGCCCGGATAAGGTGAACATCGGCCCCGCCGGTGTGGACGTTTCGGGCCTAAAGGTTTCCGTAAAGGGCAGTACCATGACAGAGATTTCAGGTGCCCTGGTCAAGATCAACTAAGATGGCCAGATTACAAGGAGAAGGTGAGTAAATGGGTTTTCCTGCAGCACGTGTAGGGGACATGACGGCCACAGGTGACTCAATCACCGGGCCGGGTGTGCCCAACGTGATGATTATGGGTATGCCAGCCTGCGTGTTGGGCGATATGGTCTCAGGCGGCGTCTGCGTGGGCAGCATCGTCATGGGCAGCGTTACCGTGCTGATCGGTGGCCGGCCGGCAGTGCGCATGAATGACCCGGTGGCGGGTGTCAACCCGGTCACCGGTGTACCAGTCTCCACCACAGTCATGGGCATGGGCGTAACCGTGCTGATAGGTTAAATAGCGAGCAAACAGGAGCGCGATGAATAGCGACAACCAAAAAACAATACTGGGAACCGGGCTGGCTTTTCCAATCCAGACTGACCCGCGGGGCGAGATTCACCTCGTCAGTTCGGATGTGGATATCGCCCAATCCATCCAGATTATTCTTGGAACGCATCCAGGCGAGCGCGTGATGCGCCCCACTTTTGGCTGCCGTGTGCATGAAATGATGTTTGAACCGCGTGACTCCACCACGATGAGTCTGATTAAAAAGTATGTGGATGAAGCCCTTCAGCTCTGGGAGCCTCGCATCCAGGTCTTTGCCATCAACACAGAAAGTTCAGACGATCAGGACGGTGCCATTTTTGTGGAAATTGAATACCAGGTAAAAGCCACACACGACACCCGCAGCATTGTGTATCCCTTCTTCCTCGCTGGTGAGGAAGCGTAATTGTATGTTCCAAAGAAAGCAGGAGCGATTATGACCCTAACTGCACCCAACTTGGATGACCTGAGATTTCAGCAAGATCTGGTGGATGAAGCTCGCAAGCGCATCATCCGATACTGTCCTGAGTGGACGGATTACAACCTGAGCGATCCTGGCATTACCCTGATTGAGCTCTTCGCCTGGATGACCGAGGTGATGCTTTACCGCCTCAATCGGGTTCCAGAAAAGAATTACGTCAAATTTCTTGAAATGCTGGGCATGCAGCGCCTGCCGGCCAGCAGCGCTCGAACTGAGCTAACTTTCTGGCTCTCAGCCCCTCTGCCCATCAACCCGGAAGATGAAATGGAAGTGCTCATCCCCAAGGGGCTCGAA
>WOZB01000152.1 GCA_011620445.1 Anaerolineaceae bacterium
GGCACCAAATTCTTGAAGCGCTTGGAAGCGCTCAGTCTTCGTCACTTTCTTCCAGGCTTGATAGGCCAGTTTTGCATTGGCGATGGCTACCTTACCGCGTAAGTGCCTGGAATTGTTATTCGTCTCTTTCTCCAGATCGGCAAGAGCCTGGTCGACATTGGAATCAATTCGGGAAACGAAGAAAGATCCTACCGACCGGATCTGTCGGATTTCCTCCCCCTTCGCAAGGCGGTCTTCCAAACCTTCAATATAGGCTAGCATTACTTCCTGGTAGCGTTCAATCGAAAAGAGCAAGGTGGCATTGATGTTGATGCCCTCGCTAGTAAGAGTACGAATAGCTTTTAGTCCTTCTCTTGTAGCGGGTACCTTGACCATCAGGTTCTTGCGATTAACTTGAGCCCAAAGGGACCGGGCATCGCTGATTGTTGCTGCAGCATCATGAGCCAACAAGGGACTGACCTCGAGGCTCACATATCCAGCATTGCCACCACTGGACTCGTACAGCAATTTGAAAAGATCACAAGCCTTCTGGATATCTTCAATCACCAGGCGCGTATAAATTTGCTCTTTGTCCAGGCCGCTGGATGCCATCGTTTGGATGGCAGAATCATAAGCAGAACCGCTGCTAATGGCTTTTTCAAAAATACTCGGGTTTGAGGTGATCCCGTAGATCTGCCTGCTTTCAATCATTCTGGCGATGGAGCCATCGTCCAGCATGGAGCGTTCGATATTGTCGTACCAAATTGATTGCCCTAAGTTATAAAGTTCTTCGGCACGTCCCATTCTGCTTACTCCTCTGCTACCAGTTTTTTGACTAAAGCAATAACAGTCTCGGGTGTGAAGCCAAACTTCTGCATCAGCATGTTTCCGGGTGCAGAAGCCCCAAAGTGATCTATGCCGAAACTCATACCTTCACAGCCTACCCATTTTTGCCATCCGTTTACCACGCCCGCTTCCAGCGAAAGCCGCTTCTTCAGCTTGGATGGCAGCACCTGTTCCTGGTATTCCGTACTCTGCTGGGAGAAAACTTCCCATGATGGCATGGATACGACTCGAACAGCAATTCCTTCTTTTTCGAGGCTTGGAACTGCCTTAAGTGCAAGAGAAACCTCGGATCCAGTCGCAATGATTAGGGCATCTGGAGTTTTCTCCGAACTTTGGTAGATGACGTAGGCGCCTTTCGCGGTTCCGGAAGCAGCTCCATAGATTTCCCGATCCAAGGTTGGCAGATTCTGACGGGTCAGTGCCAGAAGCACAGGGGTTTGGCGGTGGGTCAGCGCATACTTCCAGGACTCCATCGTTTCGTTGGCATCAGCCGGGCGGAAAATGGTCAGACCGGGGATGAGCCGTAAGCTCATGAGTTGTTCGATGGGTTCATGTGTAGGTCCATCTTCACCAACGGCGACGGAATCATGGGTCAAAACAAAAATTGTGCCCATTCCGGATATAGCAGCAACGCGGATGACCGGACGCATATAGTCAGAAAACACAAGGAAGGTCGCGCAATACGGAATTAACCCACCATGCAGAAAGATTCCGTTGCTAATAGCCGTCATGCTTAACTCACGAACCCCAAAATGGATATTCCTGCCGGCCCGGTTTTCGGCTGAGAAAGCCGGGTATGCTTCCATCCAGGTATTGGTAGATGGGGCTAAATCAGCCGAACCGCCGATGAGCTCGGGGATTCGGCTTGCCAGAGCATTGATGGATTTATGAGAAGCCACACGCGTAGCCATGCCCTTTGGATCCGCAGGGAAGACGGGTAAACCTTCATCCCAATTTTCTGGCAGTTCCTGGTTAATGCGACGTTGGAAGTCAGCTGCCAGGTCTGGCTCTGCCTTTGCGTAGGCTGAGAGTGTTTCCACCCAGGCATTCTGAGCAGCTTCACCAATTGGGATCGCCTGCCGGAAATCAGACAGCACATCTTCGGGGATGTAGAAAAGTGGTTCCAAGGGCCAATTGTTGTTTGTTTTGGCTGCATTTAGTTCTTCCCAGCCGGGGGGACTGCCGTGGGAGGATGCAGACCCTTGCTTGGTTGGCAAACCATAACCTATGACTGTTCGAACCATGATCAGAGATGGACGTGGATCTTTCTTGGCAAGTTGAATGGCTTGATCAATGGCTTCTACATCGTTGCCATCGGCAACCTTTTGCACATGCCAACCGAGAGCTTCAAATTTCTTGCCGCGATCTTCGGTAAAGGCCATATCGGTTGAGCCTTCGATTGATATTTGATTATCGTCGTATAAGTAGATAAGTTTTCCAAGCTTCAGGTGGCCAGCAAAAGAAGCTGCTTCAGTTGAGATGCCCTCCATTAGGTCGCCGTCTGTGACGATAGCGTAGGTGAAGTGGTCTACGATTTTGTAGCCATCGCGGTTGAATTCTGCTGCAAGATGAGATTCGGCTACTGCCATTCCCACACCGTTGGCAAAACCTTGCCCCAAGGGGCCTGTGGTTGTTTCCACACCGGGGGTGACCTTCCACTCAGGATGACCGGGAGTTTTCGACTTCCACTGACGGAATTGGGCCAGGTCTTCTTTGCTAACGTCATAGCCAGTCAGATGCAGCAGCGTGTAAAGCAGCATCGATCCGTGTCCACCGGAGAGAATGAAACGATCCCGGTTTGGCCAGTTTGGATCCAGCGGATTGTGTTTCAAATGGCGGGTCCAGAGAGTGTAGGCCATTGCGGCAGCGCCCATTGGTAAACCAGGATGACCAGAATTCGCCACTTGCACACCGTCGGCAGAGACGAAACGAATCGTATTTAGTGCTTTCTCAACTGCATCATTATTCATGCAAATACCTCCGAATATATAGATGATAAAATTTTACCATGCAGGCTTTAACAATCGGACTCTGGCAAGGAATGAGGGAGACCGTATGGATTTGAGAGGAAAAACTGCCCTGGTCACGGGTAGCGGTGTTCGTTTGGGACGAGCGATTGCCAAAGCATTGGCGGAAGAAGGCTGCAACCTTGCGCTGCATTACAACAGCTCAGCTGTTGAGGCGGAATCCCTTCGTGAGGAAATTAAAGGTTTTGGCGGCCGCTATGAACTTTTTCAGGCGGATTTAGATGATCCAAAACAAATTGACAGCTTAATCCGGGAAGCACAAAAACAATTTTCGTACCTGGATATATTAGTCAATAACGCAGGCATTTACCCCAAAGGCAGCGGATTAGAGACCGATCCTGGAATGTTGATGCAAGTGTTTAAGGTGAACCTCTTCTCCCAATTTCTATTGATCAAAGCGTTCGCCCGTCAACTACCAGAGGCGGCTTCAGGCAAAGTGGTCAACATTTCAGACTCAAAAGTCTTCAAACGAGGCACTGATCACTTCGCATACCGCCTGACCAAGAGCGCTGTCAATGAGATGACCTTGCAATTTGCCCTCGAATTGGCCCCACTCATCACCGTTAACGCGGTTGCCCCGGGCATCATAATGCCCTTAGCTGGTCGGGAAGATATGGATATGCAGCCGGTGGCCGAGAGAAGAGTGCCTCTAAAACGTATCGGCAGCCCAGAAATGATTGCCCAGAATGTAATTCACCTGCTCAAACAAGACTTTATTACTGGTCAAATTATCCGAGTAGATGGTGGTGAAAACATTTAGTTAGGGCGGTCTGGTACCAGCACCCCTGCTTTATAGAGTGTAGTTATTAATTCCTGGGGGAAATCGGAGCCGCTTAACCGTCCCTTATCGTTGAGAATCTCAAGGATTTTCTGCATGCCGGGATAATCGTGTTCAGTTACGAATCGTCCCAGATAGTCGTGATAGACCCCTTTAATCGAGACAAAACACCAGGGAGCCAGAGTGTAATTTGCGTCTGCTCTAACCGGTGTAAAAACTGTTTTTAGCGTTGCTTGTTTTTCTGCTTTGAGAATGATTTCTTCGTAGCCTGATAACTGCTTTTTCAGATCAAACTTTTCGAGCACCTGTAAACGTGATGTTTCAGGATATTTATGACGATTTTTCAGCAATTCCTCTGTAATCGTAAATGCTTCCCCAGAATCCCAATAATCCACTTTGTGAATCAACACATCTGGGAGCAGGCTGCGATGCACACCCACCCTGCAGACCAGACTGGGAGTACCGCACGC
>WOZB01000234.1 GCA_011620445.1 Anaerolineaceae bacterium
TCATTATCCAAATAACGAAGTTTTCGTCAAGAAAACGGGAGGCATCTATTGTCCAGTAAAACCAAAACAGTTCTCATAGTCATTGTCGGGTTAATCCTGGTGGTGGTCGGGGTTTTTGCCAGTATTATGCTGGTGCAGCGCTTCCAGGCAAACCAGGCGCCAGCCGCAGCAGAAGAAACCGTCAAGACCTCAGTGGTGGTTGTCACCCGGGATATGGCCTTGGGGGATGCGATCACCGAAACGGACGTGACGCTCACTAGCGTGCCGGTGGAACTTGCCCCGCGCGATGCCCTTGCCACCGTTGAAGAAACACTGGGCAAGATCATCAAAACCGACCTCGTCCAGGGAGAAATGCTTCTCCTGCACAACCTGGCAGATCCAACCAATAACAACAAGGACCTCAGTTTCATCCTGAGTGAAGATCATGTCCTTTTTGCTTTCCCCGCTGATGACCTGATGAGCCGGGAAAGTGTCATCCAGCGCGGAGATGTTGTGGATCTCTTCGCGACCTTCACGGAAAAGGTAAAGACGGTTGGCGATACCACTACAACCACCACTGGTGAACCTCAAGAACCAGAGATGAGAACCTTCACCGTGGATACCATGCAAAAAATCAGCGTCACAGCCATGGTCCTTGAGGTGATTCAACAAGAAAACAATGCCAGCCCCGTACCTACTGGGTCTACTCAACCAACTCCCGCGCCTAAAACCAGGACCCGGGCCTACCTGCTGGCACTGGACCCTCAGGATGCCCTGATTCTGAAACATTTAAAAGATACCGGTGCAGTGTTTGATATCGTTTTAAGAGCGCCAACATCAACTGTTCAATTTGACCTGACGCCAGTCACCGAAGAATATATTGTCGAATTCTACGGACTTGAGATCCTACCCTAATTATCGAGGAAAGCAATTATATGTCGCCAACGACTGACCTAGCAACCATTCTACTTATTACAAAGAATCTATCTATTGTCGAAGCAACCCAATCGACCCTCGCAAATGTGGCGGGCCTAAACTTGATTGAGAAAGAGGTAAATTCAGAAAGCTTTTTCCCAGTCATTGCAGAAGTTCAACCTGATGTCATCCTGTTGGATTTCGAATTCGAACACCAACCTTTTGAGTTGATTGATAAGATCACATCTGAATACCCGGGATGCGCGGTGATTGTCATCCTGCCTGAATCTGAGATGGCTAATTCAGATCGGGTGGTTCTCTCAGGCGCGCGGGCTTTCATCCTTTACCCCTACAGGTCTGACAATCTGGTGACCACGATCAATCGCGTTAGGGAACTCATGGTGCGCAACCTGTTATTTTCTACCCAAGCCTCTACCACGGAAACTTTCGCCAAACCCAAGAACACCTTCATAGTTTTCAGCCCCAAGGGGGGCGTGGGAACGACCACTATTGCCACTAATCTGGCTCTCAGTTTGCATAAAGCCCTCAATGAGGATGTGCTGCTCATTGATGGAAGGCATTTATTTGGCGACGTAGCCCTATACCTCAATTTGCGAACTGGCAATTCGATTACCGACCTTATCTCTCACGTGGGTCTGCTGGATGAGCGGTTAATTAGACAGGTCGCTGTGCGCCACATTTCCGGCCTCCACGTACTGCCGAGTCCTAATTCGATCATTGAAGCCCAGGGAATCAGACCAGAAGATTTGTTCAAAGTATTGGGGGGGTTGCAGCAGGTTTTTCCTTATATCATTATTGATGGTGGAAATCACTTGGATGACAATACGGTCACTTACATGGATTCCTCGGACAAGATCCTGCTGGTGCTTAACTCCGATCTGGCCTCCCTTCGAGATGTAAGGCAATTCATGGAAGTCTCCGCAACCCTTTCATATCCGAGGGATAAAACCTTGTTAATCCTGAACCTTACCGGTCGAAAAGCAGATGTGAAAAAGGAAGCGATCGAAGATATCCTTAAGATGAAAATTTTCGGCAAGATCCCTTCAGACGAAAACCTCGCGCTCAGCAGTATAAATGAGGGAGTCCCGATTGTTCTAAAAAATCCTCGTCATCCCATCAGCAAGGCATTTTCTGATATCGCTAAGGATTTGGTGAAGATCATCCAGACTTCTAAAACTGAATATCTCAAAAAAGAAAATAGTGAAAAAACTGGACCCACAAAAACGTCACCTAAATAGGGATTATTAGCCCAAGCGAGGATTCCTTTGAATCTAGACATAATCACGATTGTCCTACTTTCAGTTTTTCTTCTATGCGCAATAGGAGTGATTCTGATCGGTTTTTGGTTTTATAGGAATGGAGTTTCTTCTACCAGGCAGGGAAGAATTTCCAATTTTGTAGACTCGTCAATCAATGACAGCCAAGATTCCGCTGTCCAGAATTCCACGCTCATTTCTAACCAGGATATTGGAAAATTCAGGGCCTGGATTAATGATAAGTTGACTGGCCTTTCGTCTGAAAAGCTAAAACTTAAGTTGTCCAGCGCGTATTGGACGATTACCGATACAGAATATTTAATAATTTGCATCGTGGGCACATTATTAGCCTTCTTACTTGGGTGGGCGATTGCAGGGAACTTCCTGGCTGGTTTATTTCTGGCTGCCATCGCAATATTGATCCCGCCGTTATTGCTTGATAGGTCAATTTCACAGCGACAGCAGAAATTTCATGCTCAATTGTTGGATGTTTTAGTATTAATCAAAGGAGCCGTTCAGGCAGGTTACAGCCTGATGCAATCATTAGATCTGGCGGTCAAGGAAATTCCAGCTCCCTCATCCGAAGAGTTCGGTCGGGTATTGCGAGAGGTTCAATTTGGCATTCCCCTGGAAGGAGCGCTCTTCAACCTGGGGAAAAGAATGCAGAATGATGATCTTCAGATAGTCGTGACTGCGATTGTGATCAACTCCCAGGTTGGAGGAAATCTTTCTACAGTCCTTGACGCGACCATTTCTACCATCCGTGACCGCATGCATCTTTTTGGAGAGATACGTTCACTAACTTCCTACGCAAGATACGTAGGTAATTTATTAACCTTGATGCCTTTTCTCACCGGGTTCGCAATTTTTATGATGACTCCGGACTACTTCGACACGGTTAGAACCTCAATAATCACTCAGATCATACTGGTAATGGCATTATTAGGCGTAATTATCGGAAATATTTGGATTCGAAAGATCGTCCAAATTAAGGTATAGAGGCATTTATGTGAACTTTGATCTGTTCGATTCAAATTTAATGTTCGCCCTCTTGGGTGCGATCGTCGCGATCCTGGGTTTGGGTCTGGCAATTTACGGGATTAGTTCCTCGTTGAAAAAGGGAAACAAGGTCGCCTCCAGGTTGGATACTTTTGTAGCACCTGAAGTCCAACCTAACATTACTAAAATTGGTGGGCAAATCATCCCCCGTGAGATCAGTGGTTCATTACTCAACCGCACTCTCACAAAGTGGTTTACCCAGTTCATTCATTTTTTAGGCAGTAAAACCCCTGAGAAGTTAGCGGTTGAGTTGAATCATAAATTGGAAATTGCTGGGAACCCGGCAAATATGCATGCAGGCGAATTCTATGCGTTTCAATTCCTTCTTCTCCTTGGAGGTATTTCTCTCGCGTTTATTATTAACCGTGATTTTAATAATATCAACATGACCTTTGTACTGTTTGGTTTTCTTATTCTCGTCATTTGCCTGTTATTGCCCAACGTCTGGCTTAATGGGCTCATTCGAACCAAGCAGGATGAGATTAGGCGAGGCTTACCGGATGCCCTGGATATGCTTTCAGTGTGCGCGAGTGCTGGTTTAGGTTTTGATCAATCACTGCAAAAAATCAGTGATTATTGGGATACTGCTCTGGGGTTCGAGTTCAAACGGGTTACACATGAAATGGAAATGGGGGTTGCCCGTGGCATCGCACTCAAGAATATGAGTGCCCGGCTTGACGTGGACGATCTTACGCGTTTCATCGCCATCATTGTTCAGGCAGAAAAGATTGGCATGAGTTATGCAGATGTACTCCACAGCCAGGCGCTTCAGATGCGTGTGCTGCGTCAATACCGGGCACGTGAAATC
>WOZB01000048.1 GCA_011620445.1 Anaerolineaceae bacterium
TAATGCCGTGGTGGTCCATCATGAAATAGATCACCTGGATGGTGTGTTGTTTATTGATCGAATTGAAAGAGTGAATGATTTGTATACCATTCGCGAAAATGAGGGCGGTGAAATGGTCAAAGTTCCAAACGCCGATGTTTTAAGTAGGTATGAAAACCCCGGTAGTACCGGCGCTCTCACTAACGAAGAACTGGTATGAGGACCTCTCTGGACTGTATTCCCTGCATTTTGCGTCAAACCCTGGATGCTGCCAGGTTGGCATCCAAGAATCCCACGGTGCATGAAAATATCCTGCGTGATGTTCTGGGTTGGGCTGGAGAAATGGACCTGAGTCAATCGCCTCCTGCAATGGCGCAGCGTATCCATCGCCGGCTGCGGGAGATAACCGGGGTGGATGACCCTTACCGTGAGACGAAAGATCGGCAGAATTTCATGGCCTTGGAAATGATCCCTTCTCTCAGATCTACAATTGAATCTGCCGGTGATCCTCTGCTGTTGGCAGCCCGTTTGGCAATTGCAGGAAATGTCATTGATATGGGCGTTAATGGAAACTTCACAGAAGCTGATGTGCACCAGACAATAAACCGCGCACTGACCGAACCATTGGTTGGTGAATATGACGAGTTTCGCACAGCCATCGCCAAAGCGCAATCCATCTTATATCTTGCTGATAATGCCGGTGAAATTGCCTTTGACCGACTGCTGATCGAAAAACTATCGCCAGAACGAGTGACGCTTGTCGTGCGCGGTGCGCCTGTAATCAACGATGCCACATTAGCCGATGCTCAGGCGGTGGGGCTGGATAAAATCGTCGAGATTATTGACAATGGTTCGGATGCACCGGGGACTATTTTAAGTGATTGTAGTCAGGAATTCCAGCACTGTTATTCCGATGCTGACTTAATCATTGCCAAGGGGCAGGGTAATTTTGAGACGCTCAACACTGAACCTGGAAATCTATTTTTCTTATTCAAGGTTAAATGCCCTTTGGTCGCAGATCTCGTTAAACGGCCGATAGGGACACAAATATTGGCGCAATCCAGGTCAAGTAAAAATGAACTCACAAATTAATAACATTGGAGAATCCATTAAAAGAATTCTGGAATCTATTCCACCAGGAGTTTTGTTGCTGGCAGCGGCTAAGACACGTACATTGGAAGAAGTTGAAGCTGCCATTCAATCGGGTGTGACAGATTTTGGTTACAACTATGTGCAAGAGGCATTGCCGATCATTCAGACTATTGGCAACCGGGCAAAATGGCACATGATCGGTCACTTGCAACAAAATAAAGTGAAAATAGCCGTGGAACATTTCGACATGATAGAAACTGTTGATTCATGGCGCCTTGCCCAATCTTTAGACCGTTATTGTGCAAATCTTCAGAAAAAGATGCCGGTCCTGGTGGAAGTCAACAGCGGTCATGAAGTAAGCAAAACCGGCGTACTGCCGGAGGCAGTGGATGAACTGATCATGCAGATGAGCTCATTGAAGTATTTATGCGTGGAAGGCTTAATGACGATGGGACCGCGTTTTGGTGATCCGGAGGATAGCCGTCCCTATTTCAAGGCAACTCGCGAGGTTTTCGAGCGCATTGCTGCTAGGAATTTGCCCAATGTTGAAATGCAATTTTTATCTATGGGCATGAGCAATAGTTATCAAATTGCCATTGAAGAGGGTGCAAATATTGTCCGGATTGGCACCAAATTATTTGGGGACCGCTAAAAGGAGGGTGAAAAGATGAAATACGTATTTGGTCCAGTACCTTCACGTCGATTGGGACAATCATTGGGAATTGACCCTGTTCCGCTGAAGACCTGCAACTGGAATTGCGTGTATTGCCAGCTTGGCCGCACCCGGCCGTTGACCAACGAGCGTGAGGATTTTCTCCCAGTCGAAGAAATAATCGATCAGGTGAAAGAAGCCCTAGACGCTCATAAGCCAGGGGAAATTGACTGGGTTACTTTTGTTGGCTCAGGAGAGACAACTCTCCATGCCAGCCTTGGCGTTATGATCCGCCGTGTAAAAATGCTCACAAAGATTCCGGTAGCAGTCATCACAAATGGATCTTTATTGTATTTACCTGAGGTCCGTCAGGAGTTGGTAGGGGCAGATGCAGTGCTGCCGACTTTGGATGCGGGTGATGCAATGCTTTATCGCAGGATCAATCGACCCCATCCCGCGATAACTTTTAATCGCATCATAGATGGTCTGATTTCTTTCCGTGAGCAATATCAAGGCAAGTTATGGATCGAAGTAATGCTGATAAAAGATTTAAATGATACAGAGGTGGAACTTAAAAGAATCGCATGGAAACTCGCCCGCATACACCCAGATGAAGTCCATATCCTCCTGCCTGACCGCCCACCATCAGAGCCCTGGGTACGACCCACGGACGAGGAAGGACTTTTACGCGCCCAAGCGATTTTGGGTGATATAGCCAGAGTCATTCATCCTGCTGCAGGTACATTTGACCTGAGCGGTTCAGAAAGCCTAGTGGATGCGATTGTTGGGATCATCACTCGCCATCCGATGAGGGAGTCGGAATTAGTGGAAACATTGAAACAATTTTCACCCGAAGATGTGGTTGTAACTCTAAAGCGGTTGGAAGAAAGTGGAAAAGCACAAGTGATTAAGCGCTATGGCATCCGGTTCTGGAGTGCCATGCCGGCTTTTTATCCGACGAATGGAACGGATCTGGGTGGTTAGATATGAATCGTATGAATTTACAAAGGCGAGGAGCCTACCATGTCTAAATTTTCTTTAGACGTCTTAAACAAGTATGTGCATCCATTTATCAAGACAAATGACCCAGATGTAATTCTGGGATCTGTTTTTGGCGAAGATGTTGCGCTGACACGAATTGAAAATGGTATATTAGTTTCGCATGTTGACCCAATTGTTGGGGCGGTCAAGGATATTGGTTGGCTGGCAGTTCATGTCGCCTGCAACGATGTAGCGACGAGTGGGACATCACCTCGTTGGATTTTATTGCTAGTATTGGTGCCACACAAAGAAGACGAACAGCTTCTTGAGGAGATCATGCGCGATGCAGGAAGCACCTCAGATGAGATCGGTGTCTCCATCATTGGGGGGCATACAGGATACTCGTCTAGCCTGTCCAGACCACTAGTAGCAGTTACTGCTTTGGGAACTTTATCCAATCAGAATCCTGTTCTAACGAAAGGGGCGCATATTGGTAACCATCTATTCATCACGAAAGGCATTGCCCTGGAGGGGACAGCCATCCTGGCAAATGATTTCGCTAATACTGCAACTCAATTGGGCTTAAGTGACCAGGAGCTTACAAAAGCGAGAGAATTAATGAAGGGCGTCAGCATTATTCCAGAAGCGCTCATTTTAGCTCAAGAAGGCGCCACCGCAATGCATGATGTGACACGCGGTGGATTGTTGGAAACCCTTTTAGAGGTGGCAAAGTTATCCAGGGTAGGGATTCAGGTGGATGCCAGTCGTATTCCTATATTGCCTGTCGTATCCCGTTTTTCCAAAGTGTTTCAATTTGACCCGCTCAAGATGATTTCCTCAGGAACCCTGGTGGCTACAATCCCTACTGAGCATGTTAAGGCAGTGAGGAGAAGTTTGGATGAGAAAGGGATTGTCTATGCCGATATCGGGGAGATCGTTGAGGGGAAGGGTGTGCAAATGATTCAAAATGGTCAGGCCAAACTTTATCAGGAAATTCATTGTGAAGACGATGAGTTAGCGCGGATGTGGGAAATATATCCATAAGATGGTTTGCTAACGGGAAATTGAAAACCCATGTATTATTCGGTGCGTTATTAGATTAATGAAGGAGATTACCTCAATGCAGAGCGAACTAAAATCACTGAGCGACCTTGTGACCGGAACACATGCTTTAATCCATCATTTCTCGGGCGGTAAGGAGTTTAAAAATCGCTTGCTTGTCCTCGGATTCACCATCGGTACTGAAGTAGTGGTGTGGCAAAATTATGGAAGTGGACCAATCATCATTGCAGTTAAAGATGCGCATGTTGCTCTGGGACGAGG
>WOZB01000136.1 GCA_011620445.1 Anaerolineaceae bacterium
CGACTCAAAATCGTGTACCTTCGGGTATGTGGGTTCGATTCCCACCTTCGGCACAGAGACCTCAAAAGGGTCTCTTTTTTTACCTGCTGGGCAGATAACCTGAATTTTGTTTGAAAACTAAAGAATCACAGATTTGCTGATTTAAGCAGGTCTTTGCTTAAAAAATCAACATAAGTTCAGAACGGGGTTTTGATTGGGACACAATTAAGCACCTGATTAATTAGAAAACCTCGGATTTTGTCCGGTTTTCAACCAAAAAAGGCTAATAAATAGTATTTTCATGAAAGACCCTTGACACAAAGACGCCGAAATTTACAATTGAGATACATATTGTCACATAAACCTGCAACCACGGCGCTGTAACAGGGAAGCAGCGCATAAAGGATCGTCAGTAATAAATGAAAGGATTAGTGACGATCCTTTTTCTATTAAGTAATTCCAGAATCACACCAAAATAAAAATGTAATTTATCGGTGCTCAAAAAAGACCACGGTGACACCTTCACCGCCTTCTTTTTCTCCGCCGCTTTCCCAGTGTTTGACCTGTGGGAAATGTTTGATCTCATCCCGGATGATTTGGCGCAAGGTACCAGTGCCTTTACCGTGGATAATCCGCCCAAAAAGTAAACCTGACAGCCAGGCCTGCTCAAGGTAGTTGCGCACTTTTTCTGTGGCAACATCTGCACGTTCACCCCGCAAGTCCAGCTCAAGCCCGGGCGAAGCAACGCCAGGTAAAATTGTTTTGCCAAGGGATTTAGGAGCCTCAACCTTCTTTGGTTCGGCCGTCTCGCCGCTTTCGTCCTTGAGCTTGCGTTCAATTTCCATCGGTCTGAGGCGCAGGCGCAAAGGTCCGGCCTGTATCTCAATCTCATCACCGCTGAGGGCAGTCACCACCCCCTCCACATTCAGCTTGCGCACCAAAACTTTCTCACCCACCTTTAATGGGCTCAATTCGCCCCTGGGTTTGGCTTGCCGCCGCACCTTGCGGGCTTTTTTCTCTTCCCGATCTTCAATGACATCCAGCTTATCTTCAACTTCCCGCAGGGCTTCCTGTTCAGGGGAAGCCTTCTGCCCTGATTGGCGCACCCTGGACATGGCTTTGCGTAAGTCTTCAAGCTCTTCGCGCAAGGCGTCCAGTTCACGCTGGGCGCGGCTTTCAGCTTTTTCTGCCAGATTGGCTTTTTCACGGTCAAGTTGTTCCAACCGGGCGTTGGCTTTGTTCCGCAGCGCTTCTGCTTCAAGCCGGGCGGCTTCAGCGGCCTGATAACTGGCTTCAGCCATGTTGCGCTGACGGTTGATTTCATCCAGCAGGTCTTCGGCGTGCAGTTCGGTGGGGTCCAGCTCCTGCCGGGCAGAGTCAATAATTTGGCTGTCCAATCCCAATCTTTCCGCAATCGCCAGGGCATTCGAGCGCCCCGGCAGGCCAACAACAAAGTGGTACGTCGGCCGCAGAGTCTCCAGGTCAAACTCAAGGCTGGCGTTGATAGCCCCCGGGGTGGTATGCGCAAACAACTTAAGTTCCGGGTAATGTGTTGCCACAAAGCAGGTAATCTTCTTCTCAATCAAGTAGCTTAACACTGCGCGTGCCAGTGCTGAACCCTCTTGAGGGTCAGTACCCGCCCCGAGCTCATCCAGCAGCACCAGGGAATTTTGATCTGCGTGCCGCAGAACTTTGACGAGCTGGGTGATGTGGCCGGAAAAAGTGGAAAGGGATTGCTCGATGGATTGCTCATCACCGATATCCGCGAAAACATCTTTGAAGAGGCTCAGCTTTGAGCCGCTTTGGGCAGGAATTTGCAGGCCGGATTGTGCCATCAGCACCGCCAGGCCAACCGTTTTGAGCGAGACGGTCTTGCCGCCAGTGTTTGGACCCGTCAGTACGACCGCGAACGTTTCTGGGTCCAGCTCCACGCTGATGGGCACAGCGATGCTTTGGTCAAGCAGCGGGTGCCGGGCGCGGATCAGCTGGATGATGCTGCCTGGGTGGCCTTCAGCCGGTTTCGGGTTGAATGGGCAGAGCACCGGTTCGACCGCGTGCAGGTGCTCAGCATATTTAGCCTTTGCCAGGGTTAAATCAAACTCTGCCATGGCTTCGGAAGTGGCGTTCAGGTTTTCAGCATCATCAGCGATGCGCAGCGTGAGGGCGTGCAAAACCCGCAGCACTTCATCGCGTTCGGCCAGTTCCAGTTCCTTTAATTTGTTGTTCCACTCCACCACGGCAATAGGTTCCACGAAGAGTGTAGCGCCTGAGGAGGACTGGTCATGTACCAGGCCCTTGAGTTGGCCTTTAAATTCAGACCTGAGCGGCAGTACATAACGGCCGTTTCGGGTGGTAATGAGTGTTTCCTGCAACATACGCGCACTGCGCGGGTCATTGATGAAACGCTCCAGGCGCTCAAAGAGACGCGCGTGGGTCACTTTCATTTCTGAGCGGATATGCCCGAGTGCTGTGGAGGCGGAATCCAACACTTCACCACGGTCTGAAATGGTGCGCGTGATTTGGTCTATCAGCCCGCCGCCATCGGAAAGCCTGGCGGTCAGGGCAGCCAGGTTGGGGCATTCTTCACCGTGGTTTTCCATCTGTCGTTTACCATCGCGGGATAGCTGCAGCGTATTGCGGATGGCCAGAAAAACCTGGGCATCCAGTGTCATGGAATGCAAGGCTTGGTCTGTGAGCGGCCGCAGGTCAACCGCGCATTCGAAACTGATGTTCCCGATGGTAACCAGTAAGAAGCGGGCTTCGCGGGTGAGGGTTTGCAGTGCCAGGGCTTTCTCGAGGTTGGCTGTGGGTCGCAAAGCCGTGGCTAAGGCCGTCGAGGATGAAAAGCTGGTAAATGCCTTCAAACGTTCGAGCACTTTGTGATATTCCAGCAGAATTAGCGACTTTGGATTCATAGGAAAAAGTGTATCATGCTTGCCTTAAAGGGCGAGACTTATCTAACTTGCCTGCCAGGTTTTTTTACGCGATCGGGCATGGACGCGACTTTGCATTTTAGGGCTAATTATTATAGATTTAGGTTATGTCCAAAGTTGAATTGCAGGTGAAAGCCCCCGAAATTATCCTCCCGACCCATACCGGCCTCCCATTCCGTTTGAGCGAGCAGCTGAGTCGGACGGTCCTGCTGGTTTTGGATCGCGGTTTTACCTGAGAGTTCTGCCAAAAGCACATGGCGCAGTTGCGCAATGCCTCAGAAGAATATGCCAAAAGCGATACCCTGATTCTGATTGTTGGACCCGACAGCGCAGAAGCTTTTAAAGTGATGTGGGAGGATGAAAAAATCCCCTTTATTGGTCTGCCCGATCCCAATTACAGTGTGCTAAAAACCTACGGGAAGCAGGCGGGCCTTTTTAAATTGGGCCGTGTTCCTACCCAGATTCTGATCGATAAACAGGGTTTTATACGTTACGTGCATTTTGGGCATGCCCCTTCCGACATGCCCTCCAATGAAGAAATCCTGGGTTTGATTGAAGGACTCAACAGCTAAGTTTCAGCAAACCTTTTCCCAACCTAAGCTTCAATATTCCCGTTCAATAATGTGGGTGACCCCATGAGGGATTGCTTGTAGATATTCCCTGAAAAAAGTGGGGTATAAATGCTTGTCTGCCAGCTCGTCCAACGGCAGCCAGACCATCTCTTCCTTTTCGCTATGGAAGCCAAAGCTTTCACAGCGAATTTCCATGCTCTCTCGCGGTTTCATCAGGTAGTAAAAAGCGATCTCGTGGCATTTTTTAGGTTCACCGCCGACTGGCATAAGGAAGAAATTCTCCAGGATAAAAGCCAGGCGGTCAATTTCATAAGGGACCCCAGTCTCTTCAATAACCTCGCGCAAAACCGCTTCTTCAGAGCTTTCATTTTGGGCGATGGCTCCACCTACCGAATAATAATAGGGTTCATGCCCGTTGTGAGCCATAAGTACCTGCCCATTGCTGATGATGATGGCGGCAGCCCTCAGCCTAAACCAACCCTCCCGGTCATTGATGTAACAGTCACGCATCTT
>WOZB01000153.1 GCA_011620445.1 Anaerolineaceae bacterium
TGCAGAATCTAAACAAAAAAGAGGCTGATCCAACTTGCTTTTGGGTCAGCCTCTTACCGAAACCAAGAAAGGACCGGGCGAGGTGCTGCGCTTGCCTCAGCCAGCGGTTTCCATTACAATCAACCAACTTGTGCCAGAGGCGGCTTGTTTTTACCCAGGAAAAGGCAAATCCCTGAATTTTGCCTTGACTCTTTTTCTCCTACAGTGTTAGAATAAGCCTTCGCCTGTATGACGAGGCATTTAATGCCGTGTCTGCAGGCTATGCAGGAAAAGCCAGGGCTATCCGCAGAAGATAGCCTTCATTATTGAAATCATTGATTCAAAGCACGGAGGAATAAGTGCCAACAATTAATCAATTAGTTCGCAAAGGTCGCCAGACCAAGAGCCAGAAATCCAAGGCTCCTGCGCTTCAGTTCACCCTAAATGCTGAAGCTCGCCGCCGTACCAAACAACCCAAGGGCGCACCTCAGAAGCGCGGCGTCTGCACCATCGTCCGCACCATGACCCCCAAGAAACCGAACTCCGCGCTGCGTAAAATCGCCCGTGTTCGTCTTTCCAACGGCATCGAAGTGACCGCTTACATCCCCGGCGAAGGCCATCAGCTTCAGGAACACAGTGTGGTCCTCATCCGCGGCGGCCGTGTGCGTGATCTCCCAGGCGTGCGCTATCACATTGTGCGCGGCACCCTGGATACGACCGGTGTCTCCGACCGCAAGCAAGGCCGTTCCAAGTACGGGGCCAAACTTGCTGAAGAAACTACTACCAAAAAGAAATAAACGAGCTAATTAAGGAAACCTATGTCACGCAGACTTAAACCCGAAAAACGCGAAATTCTCCCGGACGCGAGATTCCATAATCTCCACGTTCAGATGATCATCAACCGCATCATGCTTGATGGTAAGAAGAGCATCATAACCTCCTCCGTTTATGACGCCTTCGATTTGATTAAAGCCAAAACCGGCAAAGAAGGCGTAGAAGTCTTCGAAGCCGCTCTTAAGAACGTCAGCCCGATGATGGAAGTGCGCCCACGCCGTGTGGGTGGTGCTACCTATCAGGTACCTATGGAAGTTGCACCAGACCGCCGCCTAACCCTGGCGATGCGCTGGTTGATTACCGCCTCCCGTGCCCGCTCAGGCAAATCTTACTCCGAGAAGTTTGCTGCCGAATTGATGGATGCCTCTGAAAACCAGGGCGCCGCAATCCGCAGGAAAGAAGAAGTCCATAAGATGGCAGAAGCCAACAGGGCTTTCTCCCACTTCCGGATTTAATTTCTGGCCCGCACCTTAACAAGTTAGAAGAGAAAATGACAGAATTTCCGCTTGAACGTTACCGCAATATCGGCATCATCGCTCACATCGATGCCGGTAAAACCACAACAACCGAGCGGATTTTGTTTTATACCGGCAAAACCTACCGCTTGGGCAACGTAGATGAAGGTACCACCGTCACCGATTGGATGCCCCAAGAGCGCGAACGGGGCATAACCATTGTTTCTGCCGCCGTTACCGCCGAATGGAAAGACCACCGCATCAACCTCATTGACACCCCCGGGCACATCGACTTTACGGCCGAAGTGCAGCGCTCTTTGCGCGTGCTGGATGGCGGTGTGGTTGTGTTTGACTCTGTGCAGGGTGTTGAACCCCAGTCTGAGACCGTTTGGCGCCAGGCTGATAAGTACCGGGTGCCGCGCATCTGTTTTGCCAACAAAATGGACCGCATGGGCGCTTCTTATGAACGCACCATCGAATCCATCAAGGAACGCCTGGGTGCCAACCCACTGACCATGCAGATCCCGATTGGGGCTGAATCCTCTTTCCGCGGCATGATTAACTTGCTCGAAGAGAATATGGTCACTTTCGAAGATGATGGCAAAGAACCGATTGAAAACCCGATCCCTGAACAATACTTAGCCGAAGTTGCTGCCAAGCGTGCCGTGCTGGTTGAGCAAATTGCTGAACTGGATGACGAAACGCTCGAGAAGTATCTCGAAGGCGAAACCCTGACCCTGGCAGAACTAAAAAAAGCGCTGCGTAAAGGCGTTTTGGAAAGCAAGGTCACCCCGGTTTTCTGCGGAACCAGCCTGCGCAATAAGGGCGTGCAATTGGTGTTGGACGCGGTTGTGGATTACTTGCCCAGCCCGTTGGATGTACCCGCGATTACGGCTCACCGTCTTTCTGACGGCTCTGAAGTTGTCCGCCACGCCGATGATACCGAACCCCTTTCTGCGCTCGTTTTCAAAATTGTCACCGACCCCTACATGGGCCGCCTGGCTTACATTCGCATTTATTCCGGCAAGATCAAGCAAGGTACGCAGGTTCTCAACTCTTCCAAAGACAAAAAGGAACGTGTTGGCCGCCTGCTGCGCATGTATGCTGACCGCCGTGAGGATATTGATGAATTGGGCGCTGGCGATATCGGTGCCATTTTGGGCCTAAAATCCAGTTTCACCGGCGATACCCTTTCTGATACCTCCGCACCTGTTGTGCTGGAAAGTATCAACTTCCCGGATCCGGTCATCTCCATTGCCATCGAACCCAAAACCAAGGCTGACCAGGAAAAGATGTCTGATTCGCTCATCAAACTGGCAGAGGAAGACCCAACTTTCAAAATCCGTCAGGATGAAAATACCGGGCAGACAGTTATCTCCGGCATGGGTGAGCTCCACCTGGATGTGCTGGTTGACCGATTGCTGCGGGAATTCCACGTGCAGGCCAACGTGGGCACCCCACGGGTTGCCTATCGCGAAGCCCTCAGTAAACCAGTCAAAGATTTGCGTTACAAATACTCCAAACAATCCGGCGGCCATGGGCAGTATGGCGATGTCATCATCGACCTTGAACCTTTGGTGCCCGGCTCTGGTGTGGTGTTTGAAGATAAAGTGCGCGGCGGTGACATTCCCAAGGAATACATCCCGGCTGTGCAAAAAGGTATTATCGAAGCCGCCGAAACTGGACCGCTGGCCGGCTACCCGATGACCGATTTCAAAGTGACCCTCACCGGTGGTTCATTCCACGAGGTTGACTCGAGTGAACTGGCCTTCCGTATGGCGGCAATTTTCGCCCTCAGGGAAGCTGCTGAAAAAGCGGGTCCCATCATTTTGGAGCCCATCATGGCTGTTGAAGTGACCGTACCGCAAGAGTACACTGGCGATGTCATTGGCCAGATCAACTCGCGGCAGGGCAGTGTTTTGGGCATGGAAGATCGTTTTGGCAATGCCAAGGCTATCCGCGCGGAAGTTCCGCTGGCGCAGATGTTCGGTTATGCCACTGAGTTACGCTCTGTTACCCAGGGGCGGGGCGTCTTCACCATGGAGTTCAAGCACTATGCCCAGGTGAACGAATCCACCCGCAAGAAAATATTAGGACTTTCGTAATACACTCGGGGCTTCACCGCTCCGGCGATTAGAGAAACTAAAGGACACAAAATGGCAAAACAAAAAATTCGCATTCGCTTGAAAGCTTACGACCACCGCATTCTTGATCAAAGCGCAAAACGCATTGTTGAGACCGCGGAACGCTCCGGCGCCAAAGTTATGGGCCCCATCCCCCTGCCCACCCGCATCGAGAAGTACACGGTTCGCCGCTCCACTTTCATTGATAAGGATTCCCAGGAGCATTTCGAAATCCGCACACACAACCGCCTGATCGATGTCATGGAACCCGATTCCAAGACCATTGACATGCTCATGCGCCTCAATCTGCCCGCCGGTGTGGATATTGAGATTAAGATCTAATTTGGGGTTGTTTCAGCCCCTGGCTGAAAGAATCGTTACAAGCGAATATGAATAAAGCGGCGGTCCTTTGACCGACCGCGTTTGCTATCAAAAAGGAGGCTCCGGCCTCCTTTTGCAGTTAATTCAGGTAATTTTCTTTTGCAAACACTGCGCATAGATTAAGCCGCCGTATTCTTCCTGCTAAAGAAAGGCCGTGAAAGCAGATACCCCAGCCATGCGCC
>WOZB01000060.1 GCA_011620445.1 Anaerolineaceae bacterium
CCTATCTTTTTTTCCCCCCCGAAAACTGCCGGGCAGAAAAAACCAAAAACAGTTAAGCCAGCACTTTTAGCGGTGTTAACAATCTCCTGAAAAAGCCTGGTCTTGCCTGCACCGCTTTTACCAGTAAGGCCAATAAGCTCAGCCAATCAAGATCCTTTGCCTATCAAGCCCTGCGCGGTCTCGAGCAGGAGGGCAATTCCGATTGGAAGGCAACGCTCATCAATGTCAAAGCGCGGGTGATGATGCGGAAAATTCTTCCCCTCTTCCGCATTGGCAGATCCAACAAAGATAAACATTCCAGGGATTTCGTTCAGATAATAGCTCATATCCTCTGAACCGCTCGTGCGGTAGTTTTGATCAATTACCAAATCTAAGCCTAACATCTTACTCGCTTCAAGGGCGACTTTAACAACCTGGGGGTTATTGATTGTTGGTGGCATGGTCCCGCGGTTTTCGATTGTGCCGTTGCAGCCCATCCCAGCCGAGACGTTTTCAACAATTTCCTTCGCCCTTTGGAGCACGAGCTCTCTGCTTGCACTTGAAAAAGTGCGCAAAGTGCCTAACATCTCCACTTTTGGCGGAATAATATTACTGACTGTGCCGGCATGAATGCTGCCAATGGACAGTACCGCGCTTTCGAATGGGCTCAAATTTCGTGAGACGATGCTTTGCAGGCTTATGATGACATTTGCTGCTGCTACGATGGGGTCTTTTACCAAGTTTGGAACACCGCCATGGCCACCTTTACCTTCAATGGTGATACTGAGCTCATCGCAGCCTGCCATCACAGGGCCGGCAGATATACCCAACCAACCCACAGGTTTCTCATTCCAAACATGCATTCCAAGAACAAAGTCTGGCCTGGGATTCTCAAGCACGCCGCCTTCAATCATAGCCGCGGCGCCAGATCCAATCTCTTCCGCAGGCTGGAAAACCAGCTTGACTGTGGCCGGAAAATCCTCCCGATGCCGCATGATCAATTCTGCAAGAGCCAGGCCGCATGCCATGTGAGCATCATGCCCGCAAGCATGCATCTTCCCTTCGGTTTGACTCTTGTAAGCAACCTCGTTCGTCTCAACAATGGGTAATGCATCCATATCAAAACGCAGCATGATCACCAGTTTAGCTGCATCCAATTCTGAAAGCCCAATTACTCCTGTCTGGCCTACACCCGATTTGACAGCATAGCCAAGCGCTCCCAGGCGTTTGGAGACAAATTCAGCAGTTTCAAATTCGTTAAAAGCTAATTCAGGATGTTGATGGAGGAAGCGCCTATCCTCGATGATCTGAGGTAAAAGCGCACTAGCTTCTTCAAGATTGTTCAGCTTAACCTCCAAAGACGATACGTTTGAATCCTTCTCTATAGGGTTCCTGCGCATTTCCCCTCTGTGCGGTTAAGCGCTGCAGTAATACTTCGGGGTCGCCGATTTGAGAGCGATGTTCGCATAAAGCTTGATAGCGCGTTTTCCAAAATGCGTCCGCATCCAGAAGCAAATCCGGCTCATTCGTCAAACAGAGCCAAAGTTCTTTAACTTGCCAGGGCATTAAACCCTCCTCCAAAAGCTCTGGAAAGAAACTGGCATTTCCAACCGCGGGGAATAGCGAGTCCACCACAATCTGCCCGGCAGCGCGGTGGTCCGGATGATTAACGTAGCGACCGTGGCTGAAAAGCATATTTGGGTCGCAGGTTACCAGAATATCAGGCTGAACCTTGCGAATGAATGCCACTAGCCTTTTGTACAATTCCAGGCTTCCCTTCAGATAACCATCCGGGTAACCAAAGTAATCAATTTCATGAACGCCCAGGACCGCAGCAGCCTTTCGCTGTTCGATTTTGCGAATTTCTGGCAGCAAATTCCAATCTGGGAAAGCCGCACTGACCCCGCGTTCCCCCTCGGTGAGCAGACCATATTGAACTTTGAATCCAGCAGAAGTCCAGGCAGCGATTGTTGCCCCCATAAAGAATTCCGGGTCATCGGGATGAGCCAAAATCACTAAAATCTTAGTTCCTGGCGCCCAGTTTAGCTCTTTTTGATCCATTCTCTTCTCGGTCTCCTTGATTTTTGGTCTTGAGGGTCACCAGTGCCGGCATCCGGCTGACCAGTTTGCCGATCAGCCCAGTTTTGACTGTTCTGTTGACTGCTGCGCCGATTCTGGTCTGGTGCTGCTTGGTCTTGCCCACTGGCTGGTTGCGATTTATCTCGCTTGGAATCCCATCTGCGCGATTTATTTTGGTTTCGATCCTGCTTGCCCTTTTGCCTGGCGGTGGTATCTCCTGGAGTCCCTGCTGTATTAACGGCTGAAGAAGGTCGGGAATTATCTCGCCTCGGATTGCGACCCTTTGAGGTTCTTTGTTCCTGGCGTGCCGGCCTGTTAGTTTCAGGTATTGGTGCAAGCTTGAGCATCTCCACATCCGCGTTCGCGTGTTCTTCGAAAACATGGATGCGCACAGGTTCTGGTATTTTTTCAGCCATTACGCCAGATTCGAGTTCCTGACGAGTAAACTTGCGATTGCCTAATTCTGGAATCCAAACAATGACTGTATCTGCCATCGGGATTAATTGCGATACCTTACCCTCACCGAGAGGGGTCTGAATGAGTTTTTTCTTTTTCGGAAGGTTCTTCAACGCTTCCTCATAAGTTGGGTATTCATAAGCCAGGCAACAGCGCAGACGGCCGCAAATGCCTGTGATCTCATTTGGAGTCAGCGAAATATCCTGGGCCTTAGCCATTTTGATCGAAATAGAGCTGAAATCCTTGAGAAATCTTGAGCAGCAGCGTTTTTCGATACCACATGCACCCAAGCCAGAAATCATCTTGGCCATATCCCTGGGTCCCACTTGCCTGACTTCAATCCGGGAAGATTTAAATAGGTGGGAGGATTCCCTTAGGAACCCTTTGATATCAAAGTTGGTCTCTGCATCGTAATTCAGGTACAAAGTCACCCGTGTAGAATCCAAAGAGTACTCCGCGCTGATAATCTTCACATCGTGAAAGCGAGAGTGCCTCAGGAACTCGGAGACTTTTTCTACTGCTTCGGCCTCTTTCTGGCCGAGCGCTTCCTTGATAGCCAAATCATCATCCGAGGCAACTCTCTCGATGCTAACCAGTTCCAAATTGGGGTTATTGTTTTGTGCATCAGGGTTGATAACTTTACCAACTTGAAGGCCTCTAACGGTATTCACAACAACAAAGCTATCCCGCAAAATTTCGAGTTCTGCGGGAGCTGTAAAATCATACGCGCGTCCTGAGTTGTTAAACTGAACGCTAACTATTTTTTTATCTGACATAGCACGTGATTATATCATCCCCTACACACCGAGCGCGGCCTTGCTCGATTCGGCTGCCAATACACGGGCGACATTTCGCAGAGCATCAACAGCAGCAGAATTTGAATCTTGGGTAACCAGCGGGGAACCAATGTCTCCACCCTGTCCAATCTTAGGATCGAGTGGAATTCGGCCAAGGAAGGGTACGCCTTCTCTGAAGGCTAAATGCTCGCCGCCGCCTTCGCCAAAGACAGCCATTCGGCTTCCATCAGGCAATTCAAGGTAAGCCATGTTTTCAACAACGCCCAAAACCGGAATGTTCATTTTCTTGAACATAGCGATCGCCCTGGAAGCGTCATCAACGGCTACCTGCTGAGGTGTGGTAACCACCACTGCCCCACTGATGGGAAGCAGTTGAGATAGCGATAACTGAACATCACCGGTTCCAGGTGGCATGTCTACGATCAGGTAATCCAGGTCTCCCCAATCAAAATCCGTCAGGAATTGCTGAATAGCGGAATGCAGCATAGGCCCCCGCCAGATCAGAGGTTGGCCTTCTTCTACAAAGAAACCGATGGAAAGAACTTTAATACCGTCAACTTCAGCAGGCTTAATTTTCTGCCCTTCTTCAGCAGGTTCTACGCCGTCAATACCTAACATGCGAGGGATATTAGGGCCGTAGATA
>WOZB01000219.1:0-3101 GCA_011620445.1 Anaerolineaceae bacterium
CATTGTGGCAATTGAACCCTTTTCAAGGATAAGTGCATCAGAAAAACCCGCAAGTTCGTTGGGGTTGATGCTAAACCCATCCAGGGCATCTGAGAGCGTCAGGCGCTGTTCAGGATACCAACCAGCATCACTAGGTTCTCCGCTAAACTTACAGCGTGTAATTGCCGCATGCATCCCCAGGAATGGGTTGGCAGATTCAACAGGGGCATCCGAGCCGTAAATACAGGGGATGCCTTTAGCCAACAAGGAACGATAGGCATAGGCATATTCGCAGCGGCTTCCCCAGTGCTTCGAAGCTGTGACCATATCCGAGGTGGCATGGATGGGTTGAACGCTGGCAGTGATCCCCAGTGATTTCATCAAATCCTGGTCAGAAGGCCTAATACATTGCACATGTTCAATGCGGTGAGGAAAAGCTGGGTAACCATGTTGCAGTTCGAAATCTCTAAGCAATCGATAACCCTCAAGAACTTCGTGGTTTGCCTCGTCGCCGATGGCGTGGATTTAGAGCGGCCAATGGTGTTTGATGGATTGCATGCCCAGCTCGAAAATTTCCTTTCGCCTGAGCAGGAGCATACCCCTATCTTTACTACCTTCATAGGGTTCAAACATGGATGCACTGTGCGGGCCAAGTGCGCCATCCGCAAAATTCTTAATCCAACCAGGCCGAAGATGTTTCGTGCTTAAGAGTTGGCGATAATCAATTTCCAAGATTTTTTTCAATTCCTCAGCAGGAAGGCTCTTTGCTACCCGCAGATGTAACCTACCCGCCTCTTCCAAAGATTTGAGGGCTGCGTAGGATTCGAAACGGTCAAAGTCGTGAACACCGGTGATGCCCATTGAGATGAGGTGATTTTGCGCCTGGTAAATATACTCCGTGAGTTGGTCTGGTGGCAGCTCTGGAATGGCCTTTTCAATTAAGCCCATTGCATTTTCGAGGAATATCCCACTTGGATTCCCGTTTGCTGAACGCAGGATGGCACCGCTGGCAGGAGCAGAGGAGGCCTGGCTGATGCCTGCAAGCTGCATGGCTTTCGTATTGGCCCACAAGGCATGCAGAGATTTGGCAAAGAGAACGATCGCCTTGCCCTCCGAAACTGAATCGAGGTCCGCTGCGGTGCCAAAGACCGGCGGCTCCCAGAGGTTTTGGTTCCAGCCGTAGCCGAGCAACCATTGGCTGCTTGAGGCTGCCGCTTTTTGGCGCACTTGCTCAAGCACGTTTGTCTTGGAAGGCAGTTCACAATCCACGGACTGCAAATAAATCGCGAGCTGGGCGAGGTGTAGATGAGAATCTACCAGGCCCGGTATAACCATACCACCCTCAAGGTCGATTTTGCGGGCAGCCCCGTAAGTGGCCTGCAATTCAGAAATTGGGGCGATTTGTTTGATTACCGAGCCATCGATCAGGATGGATTGGCCGATTAATCTTCTGCCGCGACCCTGGTAAATGACGCAATTTGTGATGATTAATCGATCAGGCATGAAAATCGAGTAGGTCCAAAATGTTATTTAATTCTTCATCCGAAAAAAAATAAATGGTCAGATTTCCGCCTTTGGGGCCTTTTTGCAGGCTGACCTTGGTGTTGAAATGACGGCGCAATTGGTTCTCAAGGTCCTTGTCCATGGCATTTGGAGCAGGTTTAGGCTTATGAGCAACGGGGTTTCCGTTTAACTTGATGACCAATTGCTCAGTTTGGCGAACATTCAAACCCATTTTCTGGATTAGCTCAAAGGCATGTTCCATAGCCTTAGGGTTGGAGAGTCCCAGCAGCGCGCGCGCATGACCTTCAGTAATGCGCTTATCGCTGACACCTTTCTGAATACTTTCAGGCAAATTGAGTAAGCGCAAGCTATTGGTGACCGTCACGCGGCTTTTGCCGACTTTCCGGGAGATTTCCTCGTGAGTTAGTGAGAATTCATCAAGCAATGCCTGGTAAGCTTGAGCACGCTCAAGCGGGTCAAGATCTTCACGTTGGACATTTTCGATGATGGCCAATTCAAGCTGTTCCAATTCTGTACTTGAGCGGATGATCACTGGTACTTCAGCGAGGCCGGCAAGTTTAGCGGCTCTCAAGCGGCGTTCGCCGGCAATGAGGGTATATTGGTCAGGAATTGGGGACGAGACTACGATCAATGGCGAAATAATGCCGTGTTCACGAATGGAAGCAGCCAGGTCATCCAGTGTAGATTGATCGAAATTAGAGCGAGGCTGGTGGGGATTGGGGTTGATTTTTCCAACAGGAATTAGCGATACCTGTTCACCTGATCTTGGGGTTTCAAGGATTGGTTTATCCCAGTTGCCTGGAATCAGCGCTTCCAGCCCCTTACCTAAACCGGTTTTCTTAACCATCTCACTCCTTGTTAAAATCAAAGGTGACCCCATCCGCTGTTAGAATTTCAACGGCCAGGGCTTTGTAAGCTTTTCCACCGCTTGATTCAGGTGCGTAAATCGAAATGGGCATTCCAAAAGAAGGTGCTTCCGCAAGGCGTATGCTGCGTGGGATGTAACTGGTGAACACCTTATGGGGGAAGAATTTTTGGACTTCATGCATGACATCATTTGAAAGGTTTGTCCGCCCATCGAACATTGTTAACAAGACTCCCCGGATCTCAAGGGATGGCGCCAGGTTTTCACGGATGCGGCTGAGCGTCTGGGTGAGTTGCCCAAGACCTTCAAGAGCCAAATATTCCGTCTGCACGGGAATGATGACTCCATCATGGGCAGCTATCAATCCGTTGAGAGTGAGCAAACCCAGGGAAGGCGGGCAGTCGATGAGGATGTAATCGTATTTACCCTCAAGCTCGGTTACGACATCCTTGAGCCTGCGTTCGCGATTTTCAACTGCGATGAGCTCAATTTCGGCTCCTGCCAGATTTGGAGTTGACGGAAGCATGGAAAGGGCAAAGTGCGCGTTGTGCAGGATGGCTTCACGAGGTTTGAGTTTATCGATCAGCACTTCGTAGGTTCCCTGGCTAAGCGAATTTTTGTCAATTCCCAGGCAAGAGGTTGCATTTGCTTGCGGATCCAGGTCGATCAGCAGCACTTTCTGGCCGAAAAAACCAAGGTATGCACCAAGGTTGATACTGGTGGTCGTCTTTCC
>WOZB01000219.1:3201-16639 GCA_011620445.1 Anaerolineaceae bacterium
CCAGTATCATCGATGAGATTTTTAGCAGGGGCTGGGAAATCACGCGACTCATCGCCAACGTAGATTGTTGCGCCTTCTTTGTTGCGGGTGAGAACCAGAACTTTGCTGACTGAACGCCAGAAAGACACTTTGGTAGAGTCTGAACCCAGATCTTCAAAGCTGAGTACAGTGACATCCGCGCGTTTCAACAAGTCCGTCTTGTAGTGCCAGTCGATGGGGTGCACTTTGCCATTCTTGTCAAAGCCTCGCAGCCATCCCTGAGGTGTAATGCCTATGAAGGCACGCGGAAAGGATTCGAAAATCTGGGGGTCAATTTCATCTGCAACTGGGCCAAGGTGAACCAGCGGCGCGCTGGTCCACAATTCAGGGATGGCGTGAGCTGTGAGCTGCTCCGCGCGCTCGTACATATATTGCATCCGACCTTCGGCTTGAGAAATATTCTTGTAGGTTGTGGTGCTCTTCGAAGGCAAAACACTTAAGGAAATACCTGCAAGGGGTGCCAGATCTTCAGTAGGCGAGCAGCTGGTGAGTAAGCCCACCTGGTTTCCGAGGGCCATGGCAGTCAGGCCGGCATAAGTGACCGTGCCGCCCATTTTTGAGCCGCCTCCATCGAGCAAGTCCTTGGTCAAGTGGCCGATTATGAGGTATTCTGGCTGCGTTGGGTGTGGGTAAATTGTCATGTCTGTCTTGATTGCTCCGAAAGAAAAATTATAGCATGGAGTATGCCCCCAAAGCCCTTATCGAATTTGTTATAGAATTTGTTGGATGGCAGCAGCTTAGCCTGCAAATTCAACTTCATAGTTAAAACAACGAGATTTACTTCATAAATCAATAGTAGGATAATTAAGCCAGAGGAATTATGGAAAGAGACATCTTCACTTACCGCAAAGCTCTAGAGGATTTTAAGCGTGCCAGAGGTAAGGCAGCCATGCAGCGTTTCTGGGCTGGTGTGAAAGGCGAATCTCTGGATCTCCTGCAATTTGATGAGATTTCGGCTAAGTTGCATGCGGTAAATAAATCAACCAAGGTTCTGGAGAGCGTCCCTTTGAATAAGATCATCGGCAGTGTAGGCCGAACTTCCGACTTTGACCGTAACTTTTTGCCTTTGAGTGACGCCGATCAGCATCGATGGGCAAGCATCAAGACCGAAATGACCAGCCCAATTTCACATGGATTGCCCCCAGTAGACCTCTACAAAATTGGAGAGGCCTACTTTGTTTTGGATGGCAACCATCGCGTTTCTGTGGCCAAACAGGCTGGTTTTCAGGAGATTGAAGCTTACGTTACAGAATTGCGTACCAAGGTACCTATCGACAGCAGCATTTCCGCGGAAGAGTTGATCCGTAAAGCGGCTTATTCAGACTTTCTGGAAACTACCCACCTGGATGAATACATTCCGGGGGTGGACTTTACCCTTAACAAGATCAGTGATTATGACCTTTTGAGGGAGCACATCGCAGTCCATCGCTATTATATGGGTTTGGAAGCTGAACACGAAGTTGGGAGCAAAGAAGCCGCGCTGCATTGGTATGACCAGGTTTATTTGCCAGTAGTTGCTATAATCGGTGAATCAGGTTTACAGGGGGTGATGAAAGATTTCACGATTACGGACCTCTATCTTTGGGTACTTGACCAGCAAACCCGTCTGCAAGAGATGCTTGAGGTTCCGATTTCCACTGAACATGCCCTGGAGTACAGCATTTCAAGGGATGGCAAAACCTTGCGGCCTACGGCGGAAAAGCTTGGCCAGGCTGTCAATGAAGTTTTGGAGGAAACCGATCCCATTTCACCGACAGCTGGGCAGCAGGAATGTATGTTCCGCGATATCCTGGTAGGTTTGAGTGAGGCGGATGAAAACTTGGATGCGGTATGGGAAGCCGTTTATGCAAACCATTGCCAGGACGGCAACATCCGCGGTTTGCATGTTTTGCAGGGAGAAGTGAACCCGGATGAAAGTCAGAAGGCGTTGGAAGAAAGGTTTTACGCCATTTTGCTTCAGACGGGCATTAAGGGCAAATTTCTCACGGTCAAGGGCAATATCTCAAATGCAGTTGCTGAACAGAGTCTGCTAAGTGATTTGTTGGTCCTGAAGTTGAATTTTCCCATGACTGGATCGTGGGTAAATCGGTTGTCACACGGGATTCCTACCATCTTGCGGTTGGGGAAGAGGCCTATTCTGATCGTAAAAGGTCCAGCACGACCGCTGGATGATTTGCTGCTGCTGTATGATGGCAGCTTGAAAAGCAAAGAGGGATTGTTTATTTCGGCATATTTTGCAGCTGCATTTGGTTCGCGGCTCAATATCCTTAGCATGGATACACCCGGTGCAAATCTTAGTAAGGCTGTTGAAGATGCAAAGCGATACCTGGATAAACATAATCTGGTTTATCGTTACATCGTTGAGGAAGGGAAAAATCTTGCTGTCTGCGTAAACAACCTGGTGAGTGAATTAAGTATTAGCACCGTTATTTGTGGGGGCTACTCAGGTACAGGACTTTTAGACCGCATCATCGGCACCGACGTCGACGAGATTCTAAATAAAGTAAACGTTCCCGTTCTAATCTGTCAGTAATTACTGGCGTTTAACCACCAAAAGTGTTACATCATCAGAGGGAGGAGTGTCGCCCTTGAATTTGTCCAGGGCAGCAATCAGTTTGTCGACAATTACTGACGGATGTTTATTGATATTGGCTTCCAGGGTCTTCAACATGCGGCTGTTACCAAAAAGATCACCGCCATCCGCGTTGGTTTCAGTAACCCCATCTGTATAAAGCACCAACGCGTCGCCTGGCCCGAAGCATATTTTCTCATCTATATACTCAACCGGGTCAAATATGCCCAAAGCCAGGCCGCCTTTGTTTAGCATTTTAACTGAGCCAGATTGGGGAACCAGGCTGACCGGTGGATTATGGCCGGCCAGGCAATAGGTCATGCAATTTTCGTACAAATCCAGTACGCCATAGAAGGCGGTAATGAAGTAGCCTCCCTTGGCATCCAATTGAAGGAGATGATTAACCTTTGTCAGTGCTGCAGCTGGGGAAAGTGAGTCCATTCCCATAGCCCTGATCAATGTGCGGGCAACTGTCATATATAAGGCGGCTGGTAAGCCCTTATCTGAAACATCTGCAATCACGAAACCCCAATGGCTATCATCGATGTTGAAAAGATCGTAAAAATCGCCGCCAACCTGTTTAGCTGTTTTCCAGGTGACCGCGGTCTGATAAGCCTTTATCACAGGGAGGTCGTCTGGCAGGAAGGTTTTCTGGATTTGCCTGGCCAGGTTCAACTCTTTTTCGACCAGACTTTGCTGATGTCTTACGTGATGAAATTGCGCCATTTGCAGGGAAGAGGCAATTTGTTGGGCAACACCCTTAAGTAATTCGATGCGCTGTTTTTGGCCTGCGGCGCGTGAGTCCAAAGCCAGAATCAGGCCAAAACGCTCATTTTGTGCCATAGTAGGCATGGCTATCCAATGAGCATTTTGCGCTAGAAAGTTTCTACGTTTGCCCGGTTGCGCTTCATTTGGCGCAAGCAAATCTGAAAACTCTTTAAAGGGGAGCACCTTGCCCCCAGAAGTGTTGAACAATTGCATTGAGGGCAGATTTTTCTCAGCCACCACTCCATGCTCTGTAAATAGAAACGGACTGTTATTGTCTGTAACCCGATAAGTGATTTCATAAGAATAGTTATCAGGATCGAAGCGCAGGAAGGCCAGGTTGTCAAAACCGGTGAAGTCGTAAAGCATTTGGATGGTTTGGCTAAGCCCATCAGCAAGCGATGCTGACTCGACCAGGATTTTGGAGACTTGAAGCAGGAATGAGGAGAGCATTGTATCTTCCTCGGCAGCGGAAACCAGAGAGATATTTTGCATTGTCAGGGCAGTCTGTTGGGCTATGCCTTGCAGGATGGCGATAGCCTGGTTGCCCAGGACTTGCTCCGGGGGTAAATCAATGTAATCAGCGTTGCCGACATGCAAGAGCACACCCATCGGTCTGTCGTGTTCTGTCAGGGGCAAGAGCAAAACAGTGGAGTTCGCCGTGAGGTCAAATAGCTCCCTGATTTCATTTTCCAGGGCTTCGCCAGGAACAGCTGTGAGAGTCTGGGATTTGATGACTTTTGCCAATAACTTAGTCTCAGAAAACTCGATTGGCAGGTTACCGCTTTTTCCAGAATTTCCAAATATGGCTTCGAGTGTAAGTACCTTGTTATCAGAATGGTAGGCGACAATCCCACCGGCCCGCCCACCGATTAAAAGCAGGATCAATTGCCCCATGACTTGCGTGAGTCCGCCAATTTCAGTAATGGACTGAGTGGAAAGGGCAACCTGTAGGAGTATCGTCGAAAGCCAACTCTGAGCTTCAGTTTCTTCACCCAGAGCTTGGTTTTCAAGAGCAATGCCAATGTAACCTGCCCAGGTGGAAGCCAGCCGTGTGGCTTCAGTACCGTAACGAAAGGGTTTGGCATTATAGAGTATGAGAACTCCAACACGTTTATCACCTATTGTCAGGGGGGCTGAAATGGCAGAAGATTCCTCCGACATACCAAGTCTTTCAAGGATTTGATCCGGTGTTCCAGGTTGGCGGATAACAGGGTGGAGGGTCTCGAAACCCTGCATGAACCAGGCAGAATCCGCCTGCAATTCCATACCTTCTGGTAAGGAAAGTCCAGTAGGGCTCGATAAAGTATGCAGTTTTAGATGTCCATTGGTACCATTTGGAAACCGGACATCAGGTTCGAATAGGGCTATCAAGGCCAGATCGCTGGGAAGTACTTTCATGATGCCGGAAAGGATTTTTTGAAGTGTCTCATCAAAAGGCAGACTTTTCGCCAGTGTAAGAGCAATGTCCCTAAGGCTTTCAGCTACCTCCCTGCGCCAAAGCTGGGTGTTATACAGCGAGGCATTCCTAACTGCGATGGAGATATTGGCTGAAAGTGTGGTCAGCAAGTCGACATCGGTTTCGGAATAAGCGTTCTCCCTCTCATCCTGCACATCAAGCACGCCAAACACACGGCCAGCGAAATTGAGGGGAACAACCAATTCGGAACCGACTTTGAAATCCTTAATGGGATTGGGTAGGAATTTTGGCTCTTCGCTGACGTTATTAACAAATTGAATTTTTCCAGTACGGATAGCTTCAGGGATTAGGCCTACCTTGGATCTTAGGTCAATTGTATAGATGGCTTCTTTATTACCTTCAGCCATGAGGCCACTGCCGGCCCGATACTGAATACGTAAAGGAGCATGTTCAACGAGGAAAATCTGTACTTCCTGATACTTAAACTCGTCATGCATCATTTTAGCGATTTGATTAAGCAAGGTATCCAAGTCGAGCAAGCTGGTGAGGGATTTGCTGACATTGGCAATCAAGTCCAGCTGATCGGTGCGCAATTCCAGAGAGGCATAAAGCCCCACGCGATGGATCGCCAGGGCAATGCTATCTGCCAGGGCACGCAAAATAGTCAAATCTGCCTGGGTAAAGGCGTTTTTCGTATCTGATTGCAGGTCAAGGACACCCAGAACTTTATTGCCTACCTTGAGAGGAATGGCAAGTTCAGATTGTGTCTCGGGCAAAGCGTCCGCAGGAAAGTAAAGCGGTTCTTGGCTGACATCCGCCACAAGCAGACTGTTTCCTGTAGCTGCGGCAGTTCCGATGATGTGCTGACCGACAAAAATCTTGTCATGCAGCACAAGGGGTCCCAATTCTGAGGATTTGTTGCCGCTGGCGTAGGCTTCAAAATTGAGGGTATTATCTTCCTCGTCAACGCTCCATATTGAGACATAGTAATAATTCAGATCAGTGGCAATGACTCGACAGGCTTCCTGCCTGAGAATGTCCAATTTTGTAATGCCAGCTAATTTCGATGCAAGACTAGCGATGAGGTCGAAAGTGCGGTTTTGGTAATCCTGAATGCTTGAAAACCGCAAAGATTGCAGTGTATTTGCAGCTATTTTGCTAAAAACATGCATTTCCTGGATTTCATCTACGGTAAAGTTCGTCCGTTTTCGACTGAAGGCAATTGAGCCGATTTGCACGCCTCCAGCATTCAGAGGCAAAAGGAGACCGAATGTTTGGGTTTGCTGGATGAAGAATTCACGTTCCTTATCGTTAAAATCAAGCTTTTCGTGCTCCAGGAGGAGTTTCTCATCCGGCTGAAAAGGCAGCTGGGTTTGATCACCTGGTTCAGATTTAAGATTAAAAGAAAGGTCGCAATCCCAATGTTTACGAGCAAATGCTACAAACAATGCCTGAATATTTTCCGTATCAGGCAGGTTATTAGCCTGGACCAGGAAATCAAGCAAGTCAGCAGAAGCTTTAGAATTCATCAGCAATCAAGGAAGTAATTTTCCCAATAAAAGGCAATTTTTACCCTCATAACGGCAAAATTCCACCCGGTCCATCAGTTTGCGCATCGTAAAGACCCCCAGACCACGCTCGCAGCGTACATCGAGCGGGCTGGTCAGGTCAGGATCAGGTATACAATCGGGGTCAAAGGCTTTACCTGTATCTTCAACCTTGATAATAAATTGGGAGTTTTCAGTTGAAAGTTCGATGTCAATAGAACCTTTTCCTTCTCCTTCATACCCATGATCAATAATATTGGCACAGGCTTCATCAAGCGCAAGTTCAATGGCATAGAGGGCTTTGTGATCAAAGCCAAGTTCTCTGGCGTATTGCATGGCATAATCGGCTATGGGGGCTAAATTGCGGTAAAAAGCAGCAAAAGAGCGCGAGGAGATTATGTTAGTTGTCATCATAAAAATTATAACATTTGACGTGTTTAGGCTGGAGGACCTGTCTCAAGCCGTTATCGTGAGCCTATTCCAAAAGTCCAATATTTCAGGATCGGGGGGAATTGAAAACGAAACCGGCTGATTGGTGGTAGGATGCGTAAAATGGAGCGCCTGAGCCTGAAGCATCAGCCTGGGAGCTTGCAATTTAAGGTCGGCCTGCTTAACTGGTTTGTAAAGTACATCCCCAAGAATCCCCATTCCCTGTGTATAAAGATGAGCACGGATTTGGTGGCGATATCCGGTAACGGGTTGGCATTCAAGCATACAAACTTTCATTTTCTTTTCAAGAATCTTGAAGCTTGTTTGCGCCATCTTTCCGTGATGCGCTTCCACTTTCGTCAGGTGACTGTGCCCGGCATTTATGAGCAAAGGCAGATTTATGTCCAGGATTTCCCAGGAGGGAGCAGGGGCTGCGAGAGCGAGATAAACTTTATGCACCTGACGTTCGCGGAACTGGCGATTCAATTCCTGGTGTGCCTTTGCGTTGCGGGCAAAAAGCACCAGGCCGCTGGTGTCTTTGTCAAGTCGGTGAACTACCCAAACCCGCCCATAGTGATTTCCAAGCAGGGCAGCCAGGTTCTCCAAAGATGAGTCAAACCCGTCAGGAATGGTCAATAAGCCCGAAGGCTTATTCACTAATAGAATGTCGGTATCCTCGAAGATAACTCGTTCAATTGTAAAGACAGGTGGCATTTAGAGTTTTCTGAAGCAACTGGTCTCAATCAAACCCGGACCAGCATGCACGATAATCGCTGGAGGTGCATTGTAAATAGGGATTTCAGGAATCTGCAATCTGGATTGCAGACGTTCGGCTAGTGAGGTAGCCTCGTCCAGGTTATCCGCGTGAGCGATGGATGGCATCCCATCCGGGTTATCAGCAAGAATTTCGCAGGAGAGATCTTCAATCAGTTTAATGGCTTGCTTAAAGGTGCGCACCTTTTCATGCGGTGTAATAACGCCTTCCTTGAGAGTAAGAACGGGTTTAATTTGCAGAACGCTGCCAATTAATTTTGAAGCATTGCCAATGCGCCCGCCTTTATGCAAGTATTCCAGCGTGTTGACGAGGAAATACAGCCGTTCGCGTTGGCTCAGGGCACCGATTTCGGCTATTATTTCTGCCGCTGTCGAGCCAGCAAGGGCCATCTTTTGAGCCCGCAGGACCAATTGGCCAAAACCACCTCCGATTGTGAGTGTGTCAAAAATGAAGACCTTATCGCTGCCGAATTCCTCTTTCGCCAGATTGGCGCTGCGGAAGGTGCCGCTTAAGAATTTGGAAGGTGTAAGGATTAAGGCAGTATCACCAGCTTGCATAATTTCCTCGAAGATAGGTCGATAGAGGGCAGGGGGAGGGGCCGCTGTACCTGGCAGTTTAGCACTGGTCCTGAGCTTTTCAATAAAAAAAGAACTTGAGATCTGGTAATCATCCTCAAATGATTCACTTCCAAAAGTGATGATTTGCGGCACAAAGAAGATCCCTTGCCGCTTAAGCTCGTCGACCAGAATAACGCAGGTTGTGTCAGTAATAATTCGAATCATGACCTATTTCCTTCCTCAAGAATAATTAGCTGGTAACCCACAATTTGGGCAAATCTTTTCTTTGTAGTAAAGCACGTAACCGCAGCGTCGGCATGCGCTGGGCTGTATATCCCCCAGAGGCGCACCGCAAGCCATGCAGTTCCCTTCACCGATCTTGTTTCCAGTCAGGCAATAGGGGCATTTGAGGCTATTGAGACGTTCACTCAGTGATTCACCGGCGTTGTTTTGGCGGGCAATCCGATCAATCACATTCCAAACTGAATCTTCCAACTGGGCAGATTCCACATCCTGTGCGATGTCATCCAGGTTTCCAAGCAAAGACCAGGGGTTGCGAAAAGCATCCAGTGCAGTACGCCCAAAGTTGGCTGCCAAACCCAGCATGCGTTGTTTACCAACCTGCACGCTAACGCCGTCTTCGACCTGGCTGAGATTGACTGTTAATCCGGTCTCGCCTCCAGCTTGCCGGCCAGGGCGGGTGTAGATCTGCAAGTTAAGATTGGTATCGTCACCGTACGCCTGGACCTGGTAGTTGCCAGCGTTATATCTGGCAAATAATGCCCTGGCAAAGACACCGGGTGTTACATTTCCATGATATACACGTAAATTCATATAGAAAACCTCAAAAAATCAGGGAACTCTACTTAGATTATAATCGGCAATTGATGAAGACCTCTTCCAACCTAGATCGGAAAACGCTGGCATATCGATTGATAATGGCCACCGTCTTGATCTTTGCCACCATCATTGTATTCAGCAGTCCCAAATTGGTAACGAATGTACAAGCTCAGTTCCCGACGGTCAATATGCCAACCGTAACCGGCAGCCCTCAGGGTCCTTTTGTTGTTGTCATAGGCGCAGAGGATGAGCCTGCCAATATCCGTACCGGCCCTAATGCCACCTACCCGAAGGTGGGTATCATGATCACCGGGCAAACTGCACCAGCCTTGGGTTATTTTGGAAACTACATACAAATTGTATACCCAGCTGCTCCAGGAGGAAAAGGCTGGATCTACATCCATAAAGCACAATTAATTAACGGACCTGTTCCAGTATTAGAACCACCTGCGACTGAAACACCTTCAATAACGAACACGATTGATCCAACTTTGGCTGCCCAGTTCTCTGTTGAGCAGAGGACTACCCAGTTACCTACCTTTACTGAACCGCCACCTTTGTTGATTCCAACTTTTCAGGAAGTGAGTACAAATACTGTACCGGGAGGTTTGCCGATCGGTTTTGTAATCGTCATTCTATTTGGCTTGGGTTTGTGCTTGACCTTGATTTCCCTTATGCGGCGGGGTTAAAGTTTTGAATGTAGGCCGCAACTCATCGGAATTGTCAACATATTTTGCCACCCTCACCAAGGTTTTCACAAAATCCATAGATTTCTCCAATTGATCAAGTTGGCACTTCATTGCATCGTAACCGCGCTCGCGCAGGTCCGTTGGGACGACATGGTCAAGGGTATGATAGTGACCGACCAGCGGGGTAACGATCACATCTGGTTTGTCAAGCAATAATTTGGCATCTGCCATGCGGACCATCATCAAGTCAGCTGAACGGGAGATGAGACTAAAGGACTCATAATAACGGGTGCGTGATAGGCGCTGTGAGATGCGCCTTGGTACCAAATCTTCAAACGGGAAAACAGGTTGGCCATTAGCTTCTTCTGGGTTTTTCTTGTGAAGACAGACCGCCACCACCGGTACAGCGGGATCAATTTGACGGGCAATACTCACGGGCACCGGGTCCAAAACCCCTCCATCGACGAGCAATCCTTTTTCTGTCTTTTGGGGGGGGAGAATACCAGGCATGGCGATGGTCGCTAATACTGCATCCACCGCTTTACCAGTGGAAAGCACCACTTCACACTCTGTGTCCATATTTACAGCGGTAGCAGCGAACTTGATGGGGAAGTTTTCGATCAATTGATCCTGGAAAAACTCATGCAGCAAATCCTCAATCAGGGCATTTCCTAGTAAAGATGTGTATTGCCCAGGTCGGTGGCGAAAACTTGGTTTCTGCGTAAAACGTTCGATGAAGGAATCAATTTCATTCAAGCTGGCCCCGGAAGCATATAAAGCACCCATTAGCCCCCCTATGCTGGTACCAGCAATGCCTTTTACCTTGTAGCCATTTTCTTCAAGGCAGCGAAGAACCCCCAGATGAGCGATGCCCCGCAAGCCTCCGCCCCCCAGTGCCAATACGATTTCCTTAGTCATAAATCCTCCCATCCTTCAGTGATCCTTCAGTAATGCGTCTATTCAATTGTACGATTATGCTAAAATTGCGCAACATGGATGTCAAAACGTTAGCGACCAACCGCAAGGCGCGGTTTGAATATTTTATCGAAGAAACCTATGAAGCCGGAATTGCCTTATTCGGGACGGAAATCAAATCTGTCCGCCTGGGCCAAATCAGCTTACAAGAAGCTTATGTACGTACGGATGGCAAACAAGCCTGGCTCGTAGGTGCTCACGTTGCTCCTTACGCACAGGCCAGTGCCTTCCAGCACGATCCTGACCGCGAACGTAAGCTGCTGCTGCATAAGAAGGAAATCAAGGAGATGTGGAATGCAGTGCGCATCAAAGGGATGACGATTGTCCCGATGCGTGTTTACCTGAAAGCCGGGCGGGCGAAACTGGAAATTGGCGTCGCAAAGGGCAAAAGACTCTACGACAAACGCGCCAGTATCAAGGAACGTGACGAGGAGCGCGACTCCTCCATGCGCAATAAGTATTAGAATTAGCTAAATATTCAACCTCTTATTTTGACCTCTATTTCAAACAAGCTATAATCTCCGATCATGGACAAAAATAATGCTCTTTCACGCAGGGAATTCCTCAAGGCTGGCGCTTTAACAGCCGGTGCGTTGGCATTGCCCAAATTTGGAGATCGCCGCATCTATAAACCGCAAATTTACGCAGATGGTGCCAATCTTGGGCGCATTATCTCTGGGGATATCGGTGCCTGGACTGAAATAAAGAGTGAACCCAACATGAGCGCGCCAACCATTGCGCGCATTTATCGCGATGAAGTGGTTGAAATTAAGCATGTAGTCATAGCCAGCAGTCTCGACCTAAACCGCATCAATCAACGATGGGTAGAAACTTCTCAAGGTTACATTTATGAACCTTACGTTCAACCGGTCAAGAATAAGATTAACAAGCCTTTGACGAAACTGCCTGTGAATGAGCAAGGTCAGGTTGGTATGTGGGTCGAAATTTCTGTACCGATTGTTGGCTTGGAGCTGACCCGCTCACCCGAATCGTTTTGGCTCAAAGACATGCTTGTGCCAAAGCTCTACTACTCCCAGATTTTTTGGGCTATTGACCTCCGCCAGAATAATGGGAAGACAGAATACTTACTAACACAACTCTATGGGGCTGCACCGGATAGCTTCTGGGTGGACGCAGCAGCTTGTAGACCACTGACCAAGGAAGATACTTCCCCAATCCATCCTGAGGTCCAGGATAAAACTATTCGTGTCGACTTGGATTATCAGACTCTCTCGTGCTTCGAGGGCAAGAATGAAGTTTACTATTGCGACATTTCCTCAGGCGGCAAACCTGAAGGCACGTGGATTACACCGGTAGGTGAAAACATTATCTGGCGCAAGCTGGTTTCCATTCATATGAGCGCGAGCGGCACCTGGGCTTTCGATACGCCCGGAATCGGGTGGGTCACATTTTTTGATTCAAATGGCGCAGCTGTTCATTCAACCTATTGGCATAACAACTATGGAACGGCCGTCTCACACGGTTGTGTGAATTGCCGTCCTGAAGACGCCCAGTTCATTTTCCGGTGGACTAATCCGGTAGTTGACTATTACCCAGGTGAATTGACGATCGCAGGTATGGGGATTTCGACCCACGTTCTTGTTTCCGGATCGTAAAGGTCTTAGCGTGAAGAAAACCGCAGGACAAGCTCCCCTCAAAATCGCGCTTTTTTATTCAAAAGCCAACGAGGAAGCCAAAATTAAGCTTGCTGAGCGAGTAGCCTCATTCCAAACTGAGTTTCCACATGAATTAGTGCTTATCGATGTGAGCAGCTCCACTTTTTTATATACAAAAATGCAAAAGAGTTTGCCGCGCTTGGAAATTGGAGATATTGCCTTGCAAGGCAGTTTTGACAGCTTGCGTTTAGCACATTTCTTTGAGGAAGCTTCAAACCGCTCAGGTGAGATGGGGGTTAAAATTGAGCAAGAGAAACAGTATCTACCTCTGAAGGCGAGGGAAAAGCGGGAACTCTTCTTGCGCAGACACTATCCTCTATTGATTGCAGGAATACTGAGCCTCTACCTTGGACTGGCATTTCTTGCGCCGATCATGATGAATGCCGGCAATACCCTGACTGCACAAAGACTTTATGCTCTTTTCCGACCTTTTTGCCATCAAATGGCGTCACGTTCATTTTTCTTATATGGCAGTCAATTGGTTTATCCGACCAGCCTGGCTCATATGGAGGGCTTGGTAACTTATGGTGAAGCCTCCGGTCAGCGGGAAAATGATATTTCAGCTGCCTCTCATTTTGTAGGTAATGAACAGATGGGCTACAAGATTGCTTTATGCCAAAGGGATCTGGCCATCTACTCCAGCCTTCTGGGAGTTACCTTGCTTTTCATTTTTATCCGCTACAAAGGAAAGAATATTCCCTGGTACTTGTGGGCACTTCTGGGACTTGTGCCGATTGCCCTGGATGGCGGCACTCAGATAGTATCCATCATCCGTCTGCCACTTCTGAACTGGATTCCGGCTCGGGAAAGCACCCCTTATTTGCGACTCATTACTGGAATGCTTTTTGGGGGATTGACGGCCTGGTACGGACTTTTTACCAGCGATGAAATTATTGAAGAAAAACGCATTATGCTTGAAAAACGCGCGTTGGCTTCGAGGGCAAAATGATCCGTCATGAGGCTCAAGGTTTACGCTTTTACCGTTTTGAAAACATTCCCGATTCAGAAGTAAATTATGGGGTATTTACCCGTCTTGGGGGAGCATCCAATGGCATCCATCATTCACTTAACCTTGGACGCACGAATGGTGATTCGACTGAAAATGTATTGGAGAACCTCCAACGTGTTTATCAATTCCTCGGGCGCAGTCTGAA
>WOZB01000219.1:16739-19545 GCA_011620445.1 Anaerolineaceae bacterium
GGACCTGGCATCTGCGGTAATTGTTACGAGGTCGGTCTGGAAGTGAGAAAAAAATTCCTAAATCAATGGGGAAAGCAGGCTGAAAAATATTTTAGTCCCCACAACGACAAATATCTCCTTAACTTACCCCTTGCCGTGGAGGACACTTTGCGGGAAGCTGGCGTCGTTGAAATTGAAAATTCACATCTTTGTACAGCTGAAAATCTGGAAGAGTGGTATTCATATCGCAAGGAAAAAGGGGCCACCGGTCGCTTTGGAGTAGTCATGGCCTTGCGGGAGGCATCAATTGCCTGATTTAGTCGAGCTGATCCGGGAACGCGCTGACAGAGTGAGAGCAGCCATGGTGACCGCAGCTGCAAAAGCGGGCAGACCGGTAGATGGCACAAGGCTGTTGCTGGTAACAAAACAGCAAAGCATTGAAACGATCCAGGCCGCCATCGAGGCGGGATTTTCCAGGTTTGGAGAAAATTATCCGGAAGAAGCAGTTGCCAAGTTGACCTGGTTCAAGGAACAGCCAGAAATCCACTGGGAGATGATTGGGCATATTCAAAGCCGCAAAGCAAACCTGGTAGCCCATGGATTTGATTTGATCCATTCAGTGGATAGTTTGAGGCTGGCCTCAAAAATCGACCGCTTACGCGAAGGCACCAAACATGCTCAAAATATCCTGATCGAAGTTAATATTGCCGCAGAAGCTAATAAGAATGGGTATCATGTGGACAGCGAAGCTGGAAAATCTCAGTTTCTGGAAGAACTCGAAGCCATCGCAAAGCTCAAGAACCTTAAGGTTATTGGATTGATGGGGATGCCTCCGCTACAGGAAGATGCAGAAGCCAATCGTATTCACTTCACCGCGCTCAGGAAGCTGCTGGAGACTTTAAACAAACACTTTGGGTGGCATATGCAGGAACTTTCAATGGGAACTTCCACAGATTTTCAAGTGGCAATCGAAGAAGGCGCAACCATTATTCGTATTGGTGAAGCCATTCTAGGTAAACGAATGTAGCAAAGGAAAACATGCAATTATTACTAAATATTGTTCAATCTATCGGGCAGGTGCTCTCAGTTTTGGTGTTGGCGTCAGTGATATTATCCTATTTTCTACCAGCCACAAACCCGATCAGACTCTTTATCGACAGGATAGTGGACCCGATGTTGGATCCCATACGAAGAATAGTTAAACCATTCGGCAGTCTGGATTTTTCTCCAGTCATCCTGATGATTGCAATCTATTTGATTGAGTGGGTACTGACCCAAATAATCGTTGCAGCGATGCGCTGATCAGCTCTTGAAAAAAAGCATCCGGCCGCAATTTTTACAGCGGATCGGCTTAGGCGAAGATTTTGCCAGTTGGAGATCTGCTGGTGTGAGATCCATGCCACAGGCGTCGCAGCTGCCATCAGAGATTTCTGCAACTGCCCGACCTTTTTTGATTCGCAGAAGTTCCTGGAAATCTTTAAAGATTTCCGTTGGAATTTCCTGCGCGAGCGATTTGAGTTGCACACCGAGGGGTCCCAGTTCTTCCTGAAGTTTGCTGCGTTCAGCTATTAGAAGCGAACTATCTGTGGCTTTTTGGTCAATGGCCGCCTGGTGCAGGCTTTTAGCAGATTCCAGATCAGCTTTGGCCTGGTCAGAACTGGCCATTTGGCTCATCATTTCATCTTCCATCTTGCTAAGCAAATCGGTAAGGATTTTTTCTTCCAGTTCCAATTCCTGAAGTTCCTTGGGACTGCGCACTTTTCCCCCAAATAACTGGGCGTGGGTGAGGTCCTTCTTAAGTCGGCGTTCCTCCATTAAGGCTTGATGATCTGACTGAATTTTTTGGGCAGTTTCGAATGTCTGAGCTGCGGCTTCACGGGCTAAATCTGCCGCCTTAACGGTTTCATCTTCAGCAAGCAGGGTTTCTATTTGTTCGAGACGTCGGCGGATGACCACTCGACGAGTAAAGAGGGTCTGTAAACGGAAAAGGCTTAGTGAAGTGTTCATATCATGCTCCATATCTAAATCAATTGTAACATCTGCCCAGTGACATAGGCCCGCTGGATAGTCTTTTTGGATAGGCTTTTCATGCCCGCATCGGGCGCTATGATATAATTTGCAGGATTAAAAAGTAATTAGTACGCGGAGAAAATTTGGCATTCAAAAATCCCTTTAGCTGGCTACTAGGCCTTTTCTCGTTAGATTTGGGTATTGACCTTGGAACAGCGAACACATTAGTCAGTGTTCGAGGAAAAGGCATTGTTATCAATGAGCCTTCCTGGGTGGCGATCAATAAACGCACCCGGGAACCTGAAAAAGTAGGCGCTGCTGCAAAAGCTATGGTTGGTCGCACGCCGGCCAATTTGGTCACATTGCGGCCTTTACGCGACGGTGTGATTTCTGAATACGATATCACCCAGGCCATGCTGGGTTATTTTATTGAGAAAGCCCATGAACACAGCCTGGTCATTATTCCTCACCCTCGAGTAGTCATTGGGATTCCAAGTGGCGCTACTGAGGTGGAAAAAAGAGCCGTTTACGACGCTGCCATGTCAGCAGGTGCCCGGGAAACTTACATGATTCACGAACCCGCTGCCGCTGCCATTGGGGCAGGTTTACCGATCCAGGAAGGTCGTGGCAACATGATTGTGGATATCGGTGGTGGAACTACCGAGGTTGCCATAATTTCAACTGGAGGTATCGTCATATCGCGGTCTCTGCGCGTAGCCGGAGATGAATTAGACCAGGATATCATCGAATACATCCGTTCCAAATACAACCTGTTCATCGGTGAACAAATGGCTGAGAAGGTAAAAATTGCCATTGG
>WOZB01000208.1 GCA_011620445.1 Anaerolineaceae bacterium
GACCGTGCCAGTTCGAGAGCAATGCGGCCTTGCTTGGTTTCTTCGGTCTCAACCACATGGACTTTTTTCTGCCCACCGGGGAGAGTTTCGAACGTTACAGCCCCCTGCGTTACTGCAAAGAGGGTGTAATCCCGACCCATGCCCACGCCCAATCCGGGGCGTACCTTGGTGCCGTGCTGCCGGACGATAATGTTGCCGGAAATGACCTCTTGGCCACCGAATTTTTTAATGCCCAAGCGCTGACCAGCACTATCACGACCGTTGCGGGATGACCCGCCGCCTTTTTTATGAGCCATATTAGTTCTCCGCCTTTTCTGTCTTTGCAGACTTAATCGAGTTGACCATCAATAAAGTATATTGTTGGCGATGGCCAGCGCGGCGACGGTAATTGATCTTCGGTTTGTATTTGAAAACGAAAATTTTCTCGCCCTGGACCATTCTCATAACACTGGTTACGAGGCTGGCGCCCTTGATGTAAGGGGTACCGACAGTCACATTATCACCATCCACGAGCAAAAGGACCTTATCGAGGATTACTTCATCGCCTGAATTAACCTGCATCAGGTCAACAGAAAGCGCTCTTCCCTCATCGGCACGGTATTGTTTACCGCCCGCTTCAACGATTGCATACTTCATTTATCTCTCCAATCTTTGCTTTGCCGCATACCGCGCGTGCATCCGCTCGGCTGCGGGAAAGTTGGTCAAGCAACCAACATACAATTACCTCAGGATGTACCCGAGGCAAAAAATTATTATAAATTGGTGCAGCCCTTATGTCAAGCTACCTTTTCGGTAACATTATCTTTTTTTCGGTAACATTATCTTTTGATGTAGTTAACATTATCTTTTGACTTAACACGGCTAATCTGTTGCTAATCTCTCAGTTAAACTGATGCTTGCTCAGCTAATCTGATTCTCAATCTGGCAAAAAATCGCCGTCTTCTCCCATTTACAGGCTGATTATTCTAACACGTAAATCAGGTCGGATCCTGACATTTCAAGACGGCTTTTAGTGCATAAGTTGGTTGAAGCGATACTAAAAGCAAAATGGCTAATCGTCTCCGTGGAAAGTAAGCAATACAATTGGCTCGTCGGGTTGTGGTCCGTAAACTGGTCTTGGTCCCAACAACCGCTCGCTCTTCCCTTCGATCTACAGGAAAATGCCAGCACTTCAGGATGCTTTTATGACCTCGAGATAATCTGACTCAGGAATGTTTTTACCCGTGTATTGTGGGAGGCTGTGAAGAAGGTCTCCGCATTCGCCTGCTCCAACACCTGCCCGGCATCCATAAAAATAATCTGGTCCGAAGCGGCTCTCGCAAAACCCATTTCATGGGTTACCACCAGCATGGTCATGCCTTCGTTCGCCAGCAGCAGCATCACATCCAACACTTCTTTGATCATCTCCGGGTCCAGGGCACTGGTGGGCTCATCAAAGAGCATGATCTCGGGTTCCATCGCCAGGGCACGGGCGATGGCCGCCCGCTGCTGCTGCCCGCCTGAGAGTTGGCTTGGGTAGGCGTCTGCCTTATCCAAAATACCCACCTTGGCTAATTGCGCTTCTGCAATTTGATTTGCCTGGACTTTATCCATTTTTTTGACTATGCGCAGAGCAATGGTTAGATTTTCTCGGATGTTCATATGAGGGTACAAGTTGAACTGCTGGAAGACCATGGCTGTCTTGGTACGCAGACGGTTCAGGAGTTTCTGGTTACCACACAATTCCTCCCCATCAATAAAAACACGTCCCTGTTCGGGCTCTTCCAGGTAATTGATACAGCGCAGCAAGGTTGATTTTCCAGAACCGCTGGGCCCCAGGATCGAATACACCTTTCCGGCTTCGACCTCAAGATTGATGTTCTTGATGGCTTCAATTGCGCCAAAGGTTTTGCTAACATTTTCGAGTTTAATAATCGGGCTTACGTTGCCGTTTTGGAAAGCATTAGTGTTGGTCACGGCGGCTCCTCTTTTCTGTGAATTTAACCAGGCTGGAAAGTATCAGCGTGATGGAAAGGTACAGTACTGAAAGGGTCAGGTACGATTCGCGGAACTGGAAGGTGCGGCCTGAGTAAAGCCTTGCCAGTTGGGTAATATCGCGAACTGCCAGCACCGAAACGAGCGAAGAATCTTTAAGCAACGAGATAAACTCATTGCCTATGGCAGGCAGGATGTTGCGGAAAGCTTGCGGCAGGATGATATGCCGCATCGCCTGGCCATAGCTCAAACCTTGCGAACGTGCGGCTTCCATCTGTCCCTTGGGAACTGATTGGATGCCAGCCCGGAAGGTCTCGGAAAGATACGCCCCAAAAGTAATCGAAAGCGCGATGATTGCCCTGGATTGCATGGGGATGGAATCGTTGCGCAAACCGCGCAGCGGCGCACCCCAGGCTCCCAGGCTGTCGGCCAGCTTGCCAAGCCCATCAATCAGGGAAGGGACGCCTACCAGGGCAATGAAAAAAATCAGCACCAGGACAGGTATGCCGCGGATGAGTTCCACGTAAAAGGTGGCCAGGTTGCGGGCAAAGACATTGGTAGAAATTCGGCCCAGGCTGGTAATCAGTCCAATCACCATGGCAATACTGAAGGCTGCCAGTGTGGTTAAAATCGTAATAGTGAGGCCTTCCCTGATAAAGTAGAAGGCATCGCTGAAATTGCCGCCGGAAAGTACCAGTGCAAAGGTAAGCGCGATCAGCAGGATGAGCCCTACCAACCAATATGGAAAGTTTGATTGTTTGATGCTTTTGTTAGGCTTGACCTCGAATGCGCTGGCAGATTTTTCCGCCGCTTGAAGATTTAAGTGGCTCATGATGACACTTTCCAGTCGGTGGAGCCAAAGCTCCACCGACTATGCTAAATTGGCAGAAATTTACTTAATATCTTCACCGGTGATTTTGAAATCAGGTCCAAAGAATTTTGCATTGATCTGGTCCAGAACTCCGCTGGCCTTGAGGGCTGCTATTGCTTGATTGACGGGTTCCACCAGGTCACTTCCCTTGGGGAATATGAAGGCCAATTGATCGGAGGACATGCTTGGCCCTACAAAGGCTAACTTGTCCTGATCCTGACCCTGATATCCCAGGCCGGCAACCTCGTCGATGACAACCCCATCCACATCTTTCGAAAGCAGAGCCTGGATGGCAAAAGGCATTTGCTCGAAAGCTTTCACCCGTTCAGCTGGCAAATACTTTAAGGTCGTTTCGTAGTTGCTTGTGCCAGATTGCGTTCCCACAGTTAATTGTGGGTCTTTTGCCAATGCTTCAAGGCTGTCAAAACGGGTTTCCCCAGCCCTCACAAGCAGACGCTGGTAAATCTGCAGGTAACCATCCGAGAAATCCACTATCTTTTGGCGGTCTTCCGTAATCGTCAGGCCATCCGCGCCGACATCATAAAGCCCATCGGAGACGGATTGGATTAATCCATCCCAGCCAGTCTCTTTGAAGACAGGTGCGCAGTGCAGCAACGTGCAGAGTTGGGTCCAGGTGTCATAATCCCAACCGCCCGCCAGACCGGTATCAACTTCAATATAGTTGAATGGCAGGTAAGCGTTTTCAACCGCAATTGTAATTTCACGGCAGTTCAGATCAACAACGGCTTCGGCTGCGGTCCCTAAACAACCTGGATTACTCGGGTCCACGGGAACAGCCGGGGTTGCTTCAGGCGCGGTGCTAGCTGCTGGCGTGTCACTGGAAGCAGTTGGGGCTGGAACTGGGGCTTGTTGGCAAGCTGCCAATACCAGTGTGGCGATGACAAGGGCAATCAATACTACTTTGAAATTTTTCATTTTTTCCTCTTTTTCTCCTGTCTTTTCTATATTAAGGTCCAAAAAAAAAGCCCTCCAAGGAGGGCTTTTAGTTTCTGTGCTGGCTTACACTTTAATGCAAACTAGACCGCTCCCTGGGATTTGTGAGTTGTGAAATGCTTAGC
>WOZB01000079.1 GCA_011620445.1 Anaerolineaceae bacterium
TTCGGAAATATGGTCAGCCAAACCCCCGTGACGGTTGGTGCTGGAACAGTGGTCGTGGATGCCTTTGGTGATGTTACCGTTCTGCAGCCAGGCAGCAGAGTGAGACCAGGCCAATGCTCAACAGCGGATTGTGTGATCACCTGGGATGGCTCCAGTGAACTCAAAATGGACCAGGCAGTGGTTGAATTTAAGTTAAATCCTGATGAAAAATGGTCAGATGGCAGCCCTTTGACTTCCGCGGATTATCTTTTTTCCTTCCAAATTATGCAGCAAGCCGGCCTGCCTCTTGACCAGAAACGCCTGGAAGTCACCCAGTCGCTTATTGCCAAAGACGACTACACCGTCGAATGGAAAGGTCTGCCCGGGTTTGGGGGTGTTGGTCTGGAGCGGTTCCTGCCCCTGCCTATGCCCGCGCATCAGCTGTCTGAACTGAAAATAGAGAACCTGGGCACGAGCCCCTTTTATCGGGAGCAAACCCTGAGTTGGGGCCCGTACCGGATCAAAGCATGGGAGCCTACCATGAGCATGACGCTTGAGGCTAACCCCAATTATTACCGGGCTGCTGAAGGCTTGCCAAAAATCAAGAACGTCAAAATTCACTTTGCTGCTGAGCGCGACGAGGCACTTGCTATGTTGCAGGCAGGCGACTGTGATGTTCTCGATTCTTCCTACAACCTGCTTTCCATGCAAACCGCCGATTGGCAGCCTCTAATAAATACCGCAGATTTCCACCTGGGTTTTGATGGCCAGGTTGTGGAGATGGTTTTTGGTGTTCGTCCCGCCGCTTATGATACTGATTATCAAGCTGCCATTGGTGAAAGGCCGGATTGGTTTGGCGATGCCCGCACCCGCCAGGCCATCAGCCTGGCGATTACCCAAGCTCAATTCAATCAGTCTATTTATGCGCCCCACCTGCCCGAAACTACCAATGTACCCCCAGCTGGTATTTTTGGTCCACAAGTTAAATTGGAAACACTGTTGGATGAAGCTGGCTGGAAAATGACTGATGGTCACAGGGTTGCCGAGGGGGTGACCGGGGTGTTGGATGGCACGGCCTTCAAAGTGACGCTGTTCACCAGCCAAAGCCAGGCCGACCAGGAAATCGGCGCCCTGGTTATAAGCACATTGGCCAATTTGGGCATCGAGGTTTCAGTCCAAGCTTTGCCGCTTGACCAACTCTACGCTCCCGGGCCCGAAGGGCCGTTATTTGGCCGCAACTTCGAATTGGCACTGGTTTCATGGCAATCCAACCCGGTAAACCGCTGTGCCACCTACATGTCAAAAGTCATTCCATCGGCTTCGAACCACTGGATTGGCACCAACCTGGCCGGCTTAAAGGATGAGGCCTTCGATCTGAATTGTGGCGCGAACCTGGTTAGTCTTGAACCTAGCAGCAATACCAACGCGGGGACCCGCTGTGTGGGCATGTGCGCGAACTTCTTAATGCAGAGCCCTTCGGTGGTTGTCATTGACCGCGTTAGTCTCTGGGTAAGCCGTAAAGCGCTCCAGATGGAGAGCGATTGGACGCTTGAGCAAATAGAGTGGATGACCAAGACACCTGGAAATTAAATAAGCATAGAAATCGGTGACATGAGTAGAAAATTCAAAGATGACTTTACACTGACAACTGAAACAGATGACCAGGGCCACAGCAGGCAGGTGAGCACGTATATTGGAGCTGTCTCTGATCTGGATCTGGATAAGGACGGCCTCGGCCGCCTCAAGGTTTTGGCAGCTTTCCTTTATATAGGCGGCCTGGCAAGCCACCTGGCAGCCGGGTTTTTACCTCACAGCGCTTCGTATCAGTGGTATGTCAGTATCCCGTATGCTCTTGTGTATTTACCAATTGGTTTACTTGGATTCGCGCTTTTACGCCTCCCAAAGCAGACATTCAATTTGATGCGCTACCAAACTGAAGCCTCATTCACAAGAGGCCGCCTGTATGCCTTATTTGCACTGAGCTTAACTGTTTTTAGTGCCGCCGGGCTGGCCCTCTTTCTGCTATTGACTCAAAAACCTTTGTCAACCCAAGCGAATTATGGCTATTTATTACTTGAAATTATGTCCGCGCTAATGTTTTTAATCCTGTTCACCAAGTTGAATCAGGTTAGAATATTTACACGAGTTGACAACGACGCCAATTAATTGTTAATAAAAGGAGCTTTCGCTATGTTTGTTAATTTGCGGTATGTTGTTTTCGTCGGTATAATCAAAAAACCTTAATAGGAGAAATGGAGAAAAAAATGAGTAAATATCGTAAAAGTATCTCATGGTTGATTATCAGCATCATGCTGCTCGGCACTCTCGCCGCATGTGCCCAACCAACCGCCGCCCCCACCACAGCTCCCGTAGAGCCCACCCAGGCTCCAGTTGTGGAACCTACCAAAGCCCCGGAACCTACCGCGGCCCCAGTGGTAGAACCCACCACGGCCCCTGAAGTTCCCGCGGATCAGCCTTTTGGTGATAATCTGCCGACTGCCCCCACCATCGATACTCCTTTAGTCGTGGCTTATTCAGACTTCTCACAGAAGTTCAGCCCCTTCTTTGGTGACACGGCTTATGACATTGATGTCGCAAACATGACTCAGATCAGCCTTCTGACCACCGATCGCTCTGGTGGAATCATCGAGAATGCTATCGAAGGCGAAACCACAATTTACAATGGCAAAGAGTACCTTTACAAGGGTGCTGCTGATACCAATGTTGAATACGATGAAGCCACCGACACCACCAAGTACACCGCAACCCTTCGCCGCGGCATGAAATTCTCCGATGGCGAACCTGTGACCGCTGATGATGTCATCTTCACCTATTACACCTATCTGGACCCAAGCTATGTCGGTTCAACAACCCTGAATTCCTATAAGATCATCGGTCTTAAGGACTATCAGACTCAGACAACAACCGAGGTTTATGATAAGTACCTGAAGATGGCCCAGGATATCCAGGCTGCTGGCGCTGACCACGAGTGGAAAGAAGGCGACACCTGGACCAAAGAACAACAGGATGGTTACTGGGCTCTTGCCAAGGCTGGCTGGGAAGCAGACATCATGTCCATTCGCGACTTTATGATGGCCAACTACATAGATTCGTCAACAGACATTATCGGTGTTGATCCTGAAAAGGTAAAAGCCGATGAAGGCCTCCAAAACGCCTTTGCTATTGCTGGCTGGGGCTTTGGAGAAGTTGTTGATGGCGTTTTGACCACCAGTGACGGTGTTGAATTCAAACTGGATGAGAAACTGCCGACCTTCGAAGACTTCGTTGCCACAGTCCAGGCCAAGTATGCCAATAATGTTGCTGACTACGTGGCCGCTGGCGAATCCCCCAATAGTGTGGATATTGTTGGTCAAACCACCGATAACTTCATTAAAGAATGGGGCCCCAAGGACACCGAAATGGGTGGCCAGGGCGTACCCAACATCGCTGGCATCAAGAAGATCGATGACTACACAGTCGAAGTGACCACCAAAGGTTTCGAAGCTCCTGCAGTCTACAACATTCTTGGTATCAACGTTACACCTCTGCATTACTATGGCGATAAGACCATGTACGACTATGAGAACAACAAGTTCGGCTTTCCCTTCGGAGATCTCTCCAAGCAGGAAAGCCTGACCACCACCCCCATGGGCGCTGGCGCTTATAAGTTTGTCAAATATGATAACCGGGTTGTCTACTTCGAAGCCAACGAATATTACTACCGAGGCTGCCCGAAGATTAAAGAAATCCAATTCAAGGAAACTGTTTCCGCTGAAGTGGCTTCCGCTGTTCAGACGGGCGCAGCTGATGCCGGTGAAATGACCGGTTCCCGCTCCCGCTTTGACGAAGTTGCCAAATACAACGGCAATGGCGAAATCACTGGCCCCGTCATCACAACCAGCAAAGTTGACAACCTTGGCTACGGCTACATCGGTATCAATGCCGCGACCGTCAATGTCGCCGGCGAACCTGGCTCAGACGCCTCCAAAGCATTGCGCAAGGGACTCGCTACCATCTTCGCAGTATATCGCGATGTTGCTATTGACAGCTACTATGGCGAAGCCGCTTCCGTAATCAACTACCCAATTTCCAATACCTCTTGGGCTGCTCCTCAGCCGACAGACCCTGACTATAAGGTCGCATTCTCTACTGATGTGGATGGCAATCCAATCTACACAGCGGATATGACCCAGGAACAGAAGTACGAAGCTGCCAAAACGGCCGCCCTCGGATACTTCGAAAAAGCTGGTTTCACTGTCACAAACGGTAAACTGACTGCCGCTCCTGAAGGGGCTGCTCTGAGCTACGAAATTATCGTACCTGGCGGCGGAACTGGAGACCATCCTGCCTTCGCAATCCTCACGGGTGCCCAGGAAGCCTTTAGTGCAATGGGCCTCGACCTCAAAATCAACGATCCTGCGGATGCCAATGTCCTCTGGGATTCCCTCGATTCCGGTCAACAGCAAATGTGGACTGCAGCATGGGGCGCTACGATTGATCCTGACATGTACCAGGTCTATCACAGCTCCAACATCGTAGGCGAAGGTGGCTCGGATTCAAACCACTACCATATCACCTCCGAAACCCTCGACCAATTGATTATGGACGCCCGCAAGAGCGAAGACCAGAACTATCGCAAGCAGGTCTACAAAGCTGCCCTCGATGAAATTATCGATTGGGCTGTTGAAATCCCGACCTACCAGCGCCAGAACTGCATTATCTTCAGCACCGAGCGCATCAACATTTCAACTATCACCCCTGATATCACCACCTTCTGGGGCTGGATGAATGACATTGAACTGCTTGAAATGGCTGGCTAGTAACTTTTTCAGCGGCTAACACAAAATAGAATGTGTGAGCCCACCCTGTGGTGGGCTCACACATTCACATAACCTTGCTTGTTGCATTGAAGTATTAAGGATTGACGGAAGGGTCTGGATGCGCAATTTTATCCTTAAGAGGGTAATCCTCGGAATATTTATCATTTTCTTCAGCGCGTTGGTTGTCTATTCAGTCATCCGCGCTTTGCCTTCTTCCTACGTAGAGACCATCGCGCGACAGCGTGCAACCAATCCAGCCAGCACTAAATCTTATCAGGAATGGTTGACACAGCTGAATGCAGTCTACGGCCTGGATAAACCGGTGATTCCTGGGTTTCTTGGCTGGGTAGGAAGTGCAGTACAGGGGGACTTTGGTGAATCCTGGCAATATGGCATGCCGGTCACGGAGAAATTTAATCAAGTCATCTGGTATTCGATAATTATCAACATTGTCACATTCTTTGTGCAGATTGTGATTTCAATACCATTGGGTATAACGGCGGCAACAAAACAATATAGCCGATCGGATTATGCCATTACGATCTTTGCCCTTGCCGGGCTTTCACTGCCGACATTCTTCCTGGCAACGATCCTTAAATATGTCTTTTCCATTAAGTTGGGATGGTTTGACCTGTATGGACTTACAGGCCGCTTCTTCAACTCGATGACACCCTTTGAACAAATTATAGATATTGGTTACCACATGGTGCTACCGGTAATTACGCTGATGATGCTTTCCGTTGGCGGTCTAATGCGCTATACACGCACCAACATGCTGGAAGTGCTCAGTTCAGACTATATTCGTACAGCCCGTGCCAAAGGGTTGCCGGAAAAAGCAGTTATCAATAAGCACGCCTTCCGCAACACCCTGATTCCACTGGTCTCTTATATGAGTTACTTGCTGCCTTCGATGTTTGGAGGTGCGTTGATTACAGAAACACTCTATCACATCCCTGGAATTGGATATATTGCTTATCAAGCCATTACCCGCGGCGATATTCCTTTCGCTATGTTCTACACAACCTTCCTGACCGTGCTCACCCAGATAAGCCTGATTGTTGCGGACATTATGTACGCGGTGGTTGACCCACGCGTTAGGGTCAATTAGGAGGTGGATGATGACTGAAAATTACGAACGCTCCTCCGAAATGAATATAGACCCCGACGCCCCCGAAATGATAAACTTTTCTGATTCCCAACTGGAAAGCCTGGAAAAAACCTATGATGGCAAGGTCCATATGAGTAATGGGGAAGACCCGCTGCTGGCTTCAAAATCACATACCCCACGCTCAGAAATGAAGCTGGATGATGCCAGGCGTATCAAGGTGCTCTCACCCGGTATGATGGTCTTCAGACGGTTCATCCGCAACAAGTTAGCCGTTATTGGCCTGGTGATTCTTTTCTTCATGTTTACATTTTCTTTTATTGGCCCACTAATTTCACCTCACGGTCAGACCCAGGTATTTACTGGGGAGAGCAGTATGCCCAAGGAATATGCTGGCGCTACTTACAATGAAGAGCTGCGTTATACCGTTTCCGAGGGCAAGAAGTTTGGCGGAACTGAGCGGGCTGCTTTCCTGCTGGCTATGGGCAAGGGTAACCTCACCTTCAACGCAGCTGATAAGAGTTACTCCTACATCAAAGAAGGCGACAACCTCTATCGCATCAAGGAATTAACGCCGGTTGTAGAAGTTCTTGGAAAGATTTTCAAGCCCTTAACCGACCAGGTGCTTCCTGAAAACTTCAAAGCAACTTACGAACAAACAGTTGCTGCTGGTGAGACAGCATTCGAAATCGATGGCGTCAGTTATTCAATCTATAAAGAGGGCAAAACAAGCCGCATTGCCATTGACGAAGATGTGGCCATTGGAACTTTATATATCTTTGACGCCTATGAAGAATCCAAAAAAGATTTCGTGCAATCCTTCAATTTTGCGATGCCAGCGAGCGAAGCTGTTGCCCTGCAGGCTACTACTTTCAAGGCTGATGGCAGCGAATACAACGTTCAATATGAAGACGGCCACGCGACTATCAAGGATGCTTCCGGGAACGAAGTTGCGGATGTTTCAAACATCATCGTCAACCCCCTGGATAGCGCCACCTTCCTGCCAGTGGACTTCAAAACCCAGGTGCGTAAAGCAATTAGTGATCGCCAAAATGAATTTGTTTATACAGATCAGACCGGTCAGGAGACGCATTACTCGATTGCACGGGTTAATCGTACGTTTAACATCAAACGTGACACCACTATTTCCTTGATTCGGCAATATGAAATGCCTTCTGCCCAGCATCCCCTGGGTATCGACAACAACGGTATGGATGTTATGACCCGCTTGATGTATGGTGGCCAGGTTTCGCTGATGGTTGGTTTTGTGGTCATCATAATCGAAATGGTTATCGGCGTTGTCATCGGCGGCATTTCAGGTTATTTTGGCGGCGCATTGGATAACGCCCTGATGCGCTTTGTGGATCTTGTCAACAGTATTCCTTTCTATCCCATGGTGCTTATCCTGGGTTCCGTGATGGACACCCTGGAAGTAGACCCACGCGGCCGCATCTTCATCCTGATGGCGGTATTGGGCATCCTCGGTTGGCCAGGCACTGCCCGTGTTGTGCGCGGCCAAATTCTTTCACTGCGCGAGCAAGACTTCATGGTTGCTACTGAAGCCACCGGTCTTAGCACGCGTAAACGCATTTTCAAACACCTGGTACCCAATGTGATGCCATTACTGATTGTTTCAGCCACGGCTGGCTTGGGCGGCATCATTATCACTGAAGCTACCCTGGGCTTCCTCGGTCTGGGTGTCAAATATCCTTTGGCTTCCTGGGGTAGCATTATCAACGTCTCCTCGGATGCTTATGTAATGACCAACTTCTGGTTCATGTGGATTCCTGCCGGTCTGCTAATCTTACTGACCGTACTCGGCTTCAACTTCGTTGGCGATGGACTGCGTGATGCATACGACCCGAAGATGAAGAGGTAAGAATGGCAACAATGAATTTGAAACCTAATAAAACTGACGATGTCGAACCAAGCCAGGTTAAAGAAAGCATTCACCTGACTGCACGCGAGTCCATGCTTATTTCGCGCAACAATCGCCGTATTACGGATGCGATCGAAAAAAGGCGCAAACGTAGAAATGTTCCTGAGAGTGAATACTTGACCGTCATGCGCGACCCTGAAAATGTAGTCGAGTTCGATAACGTACATACTTACTTTTTTACCGATATTGGTACCGTAAAAGCGGTCGATGGCGTTTCGTTTGACATCCCCAAGGGCAAAACCGTCGGCGTTGTAGGCGAGTCAGGTTGTGGTAAATCCGTGACCGCGCTCTCGCTGATGCAGCTGGTGCAGCGCCCCCAGGGGCAAACTGTAGAAGGCCAGATCCGCTTTGACAGCGGCGATAAGGCTTATGACATTGCCCAAACACCGACAACCGTGATGGAAACCATCCGTGGTGCCAAGATTTCCATGATTTTCCAGGAACCCATGACCAGCCTTAACCCTGTTTTCCGGGCGGGTGATCAGATTGACGAAGTCATTAAGCTTCATAATCCACAGATGACGGACGAAGAAGTGAAAGCCCAAACTCTGAAGATGATCGAAATGGTTGGCATCGCCAACCAGGAAGGCGTCTACAGTATGTATCCGCATGAGCTCTCTGGCGGTATGCGCCAGAGGATCATGATCGCCATGGCATTGGCTTGCAGCCCTAAACTGATTATCGCGGATGAACCTACAACGGCTCTGGATGTAACCATTCAGGCTCAGATTTTGGATCTGCTGCGCAACCTGAAGGACCAGATTAATTCGAGCATCATGCTTATCACGCATGACCTGGGTGTGATTGCCGAAATGGCTGATTACGTCGTCGTGATGTATTCCGGGCGCGTTATTGAAAAAGGTACCGCTTTGGAAGTCTTTAAGGATCCCTTGCATCCTTACACGGTGGGTTTGTTGGCTTCCAAGCCGATTATCAACCACGATGTCGATCGTCTTTACACTATCCCTGGTAATGTTCCCAATCCAATCAACATGCCGGATTACTGTTACTTTCGGGATCGCTGCAACAGGCGTATGCCAATCTGCGATGGCGCGTATCCGGGTGAATACAGCGTGAGCCCCACCCACATGGCCGTTTGTTATCTTTACATAGACGACCCTCGGAGGATCGAGAATGCTTGAACAAGTCGTAGACCACGTCAATCTGAAACACAGTTCTGATAATATCCTTGAAGTTCGGGATCTGAAACAGTATTTTCCAATCAAGGCCGGCATCATGCAGCGGGTGGTTGGTTATGTAAAAGCCGTTGACGGTATTAGCTTCAACATCCCCAAGGGTGCAACCATGGGTTTGGTGGGCGAGTCCGGCAGTGGTAAGACGACTGCTGGTAAAACCATCCTGCGGCTTAACCAGCGAACTTCTGGAGATGTGCTATTTGAAGGGGTTGATATCTTCAAGCTCAACCACCGCGAACTAACCGCCATGCGCCCCAAGATGCAAATCATCTTCCAGGACCCCTATTCCAGCCTTTCCCCCCGGCTTCCTATCGGCGAGATTATCGGTGAAGCAGTAAAAGAGCATCACATCGTTCCTGATAATGAGTATGAAGGGTATCTTGAAGGGATTATGCACTCTTGCGGCCTGCAGCCTTATCATAAAGATCGCTACCCGCATGAATTCTCGGGCGGTCAGCGCCAGCGTATATGTATCGCTCGCGCTTTAGCCCTCTCACCGGATTTTATCGTCTGTGATGAACCCGTATCGGCTTTGGATGTTTCCATCCAAGCCCAGATTATTAATCTGCTGAAGGAGCTTCAGGAGACTTATAAGCTGAGTTATCTCTTCATTTCGCATGATCTTTCGGTGGTTGAGCACATTTCCGACCACGTCGGTGTGATGTACCTGGGCGATTTGGTAGAATATGGCAACAAACATCATATCTTCCGCAATCCGTTGCATCCATACACACAGGCTCTGCTAAGCGCGGCGCCTGTGCCGGACCCAACTGCCAGGAGAAACCGCATCATTCTGGAGGGCAGCATTCCTTCCCCGGCCAATCCGCCCTCGGGCTGCAAGTTCCACACGCGTTGCCCACGTCGATTCGACATGTGCGACAAGGTTGTACCAATGTCACGTGAATTGGAATCAGGGCATTTTGTGCGCTGCCATTTGTATAATGACCAACCGGAAGTCAATGAACCAGCAGCCTGACGATTTTGAGGATGATGGCCGCGTGATTTGCGACATGAATGTCGAGGGCATGCCCTGGCATCAGGATCGCGCATCTCGGAAAGTTGCTCCTTCCGGGCAACAAAGCCGCCTGCGCGGCGATCCGATTACCAAACCGGAATTACGACGCTACACCTGGTATGCCCTGCTGGCAGGCCTGGCAATTGTCGCGGTTTTTGCGATAGTCTGGATTTTATTTACACTTTTCGCCACACAAGTCTGGTTTAGATAAATAGCCTGCTGATTTTAGAAAACGATTGAAAGGGATGAGCTTCATCCCTTTTTGTTCGATGCAGAGGACATACCAATCCCTCCTCCATAACTTGTCTTCCCGAGCTTTCTTGCGAGGGATGTATGTCTGCGTATTGGACTATCGGGCAGCGATTGCACATCAAATTTGTTACTATTTTCTAGAACACCTTTCGCTGCGCTCATAAAACAATTAGAGGGGGAGGACCCCCGTTGAACAAGCCATCCCAGGCTTTTTGAATTAAATCTGTGCTAAAATAGACCTCTATCAACACAGGGGCATGGTGCAACGGCAGCACAGCGGACTTTGAATCCGTTGATCCTGGTTCGAATCCAAGTGCCCCTGCTATATTAACGTGGAAGAAGACAACTATTTAGAACCTACCATAACGACGGATCAGGCCGCTCGCGGCAGAACCCGTCGTTTGCTCTTAAGGAATATCCAATGAAAATTGCATCAATTACTTTGGCGGCAGGCTATGGCAAGCGCATGCACTCCAAAAAACATAAGGTTTTGCACGAATTAGTCGGCAAACCGCTCATCTGGCATGCCCTGCAAGCCCTGATTGGGATCAGCGATTTACCCCCTGTGGTTGTGGTTGGGCAAAGCGCGGATGAGGTAAAAGCGGCAGTTGGCAGCTCTTTTGGCGCCCGGGTTCAATTCTCTTTCCAGGCAGAACAGCTTGGTACAGGCCACGCAGTTCAATCTGCCCAAAATCTTCTTGAAGGTAGGTCTGACCTGGTAGTGGTGACGCTTGCAGATATGCCGCTTTTGAGCGAACAAACCGTGCGTTCCATCATCGACCATCACGTAGAAACACAAGCCGTACTCACCATGACCAGCGTGGTAGGGGACGTACCCCGCGGTTTTGGCCGCGTATTGCGCGCAGTAGATGGACGCGTGATTGGCATCATTGAAGAGGCACTTGCCTCACCCCAGCAATTGAAAATCCGGGAATACAACATCTCGGCTTACTGTTTCAGTGCCGAATGGCTCTGGCAGAACCTGAGCCTTATCCCGATATCACCCAAAGGCGAATATTTTCTCACAGATTTGGTGAGCATGGCCGTTTCACAAGGCCAAGGGGTGGAATCGCTCATCTGGGATGATCCAATCGAGGGCTTGGGAATAAACAACCGGGTGGACCTGGCGGATTGTGAAATGGCTTTGCGCAGGCGTATCAACACCCGCCACATGTTGGCAGGGGTGAGCATGGATGACCCTGCCAGCATCCTCATTGAGCCTGAAGTGGAAATTGCCCCGGATGCCACCATCCTGCAGGGTTCACGCCTTTGCGGCAGCACTAAAGTGGGTGCAGATTCGGTTATAGGCCCGTATACAATCCTTTGTGACACCACAGTTGGGGAAGGTTGTAAATTGATGCAGTCCGCGGCAGAACACGCCACCATTGGCAATCATGTCAGCATGGGGCCGTATTGCCACTTGCGCCCGAACGCAGTGCTCAAAGATGGCGTGCACTTGGGCAACTTCGGTGAAGTGAAGGATTCCACCCTGGATGAAGGTGTCAAAATGGGGCATTTCTCTTACATTGGCAACGCCAAAATTGGGCGCAATGTCAATATCGGGGCGGGCACTATCACCTGCAATTATGATGGCAGCCAAAAGAATCCCACGGAAATTGGAGAAAATACCTTCATTGGAAGTGATACGATGCTGGTGGCCCCACTCAAGATCGGCAAAAATGCCATTACAGGAGCTGGCTCTGTGGTCACCCATGATGTTGCCGATGGCGAACTGGTGGTTGGGGTTCCAGCCCGACCCCATCCGCGCAAGCCTTCACAAGGTAAGTGTCAGTGATAAATCCTGACGCTATAATCTGAAAGGATCCATGTCTGACCGAATAATTCTTTGGGTAATCATTGCCTTCTTTATTATCTGGGATTTGCTGGTTACTGCAGCCCGTTCGGCCTTCCTGCATGCCCGTCTGACCTATCTGCTGGGAATGCTTGAAAGCCAAGCGGAAAAAGCACAAAAGACCATTAATTTGCTTGAAAAACCGAGCTTACATGCGGGACTGCGCCTGAGCAACATCATTTCCCACTTTGCTATTGCCGGCTGTCTTACCCTTGCTCTGAAGATGACCTTCCCTCAATTGCTCACCTGGCAGATTCTGCTGGTGCTTGCAGGGGCTATTATCCTGATCAGCCTGATTGAAGTCATTATTGAAAAAGCCCAGTTGAAGAACACTGAGCAATCAGCTATGAACTGGTCCGGCTTCGCAGCGACGCTGGATGTGCTTGCCTCTCCCTTCACACAGTTGATGATCAGCATCCTTGGTGAAAATGCAGCCATTGTCAGCATGCCAGTGACAGATGAGACCTTGCGGGATTGGGTGGAAGACGAACAACCAGAAGGCAGCCTGGAAAGAGGCGAACGGGAGATGATCTATTCAATCTTCCAGTTTGGGGATACGATCGCTCGCGAGATTATGGTGCCGCGGGCAGACCTGCTTGCGCTTGACATCAATACAACCATCAGCGAAGCCCGGAAGGAATTTATCAATGCCGGTCATTCGCGTGTGCCAGTTTATGAGGATAACATCGACAATGTAGTCGGGCTGCTGTACGCCAAAGATTTGTTGGCAGTCGTAGATGGCAGCGATACCATTGCCCAGCAGCGAAAACTGCTGCGGCCGGCTTACTTTGTCCCCGAAGCCAAAAAAATCGATGAACTATTCACGGAGATGCAGTCCAAAGGTGTGCATATGTCCCTGGTAGTGGATGAATATGGCGGCGTTGCCGGCATAGTAACCCTTGAGGACATCCTTGAAGAAATCGTTGGTGAGATTCGCGATGAATATGACGCGGCAGAAGAAACAGACGTACAAAAGTTGGATGATGAGAACTACTTGCTGCTTGGGCGTGTGAACATTGCCGAACTCAATGAAATATTCAAGCTTGGTCTGCCTACTGACCATGCCGATACACTCGGCGGCTTGATTTACAGCGCGCTGGGGCGGGTTCCCCAACCAGGAGAATTGGTTAATTTTAATGGTGCTGAGTTTACTGTGGAAGAGGTGGTGGCCCGCCGCATCCTCAAGGTAAAACTGCACTTTCCCCATCCCACCGAGGACCATGTTTCCGAGGAGATTGAAGATGCTGAGTAAGGCTCAAAAAAAGAAATTGATTGAAAAGGCAGTTGCTATTCTGCCCAATTCTTATGCCCCTTATTCCAAATACGCGGTTGGTGCTGCCGTGCTTACGGCTAACGGTAAGATTTACCAGGGCGTGAACATCGAAAATGCAGCCTATCCCTCATCGATCTGCGCTGAACGCTCGGCTATCTTTAACGCTGTTTCTGATGGCGAACGCCAACTTGTTGGCCTCGCTGTAGCCACCCGCAATGCTGGTTCCCCCTGCGGCGCCTGCCGGCAAGTGATGCGCGAATTTGGCGGTAAAGACTTGCCTGTGCTCATCGTCAATGAGCAAGGTGAGCTGGTTGAAGAAACCAACCTGCTCGAACTTCTGCCCCGCTCCTTTGGGCCAGAAGATTTGCTGTCCTGAGACGAGGTTCAATGTGCGCGGCCAGACTTCCCGTCAGTTTCACGCGCAGGGTGTAGTCCTGCGGCATAGTGAATACGGCGAAGCTGACCGCATTCTCACGCTTTACACACTCGAACAAGGCAAAATTCAGGCGGCGGCCAAAGGCATACGCAAGATCAAATCGCGCAAAGCCGGCCACCTGGAGCCTTTTACCCAGGTAGCCCTCTACCTGGCCAAAGGCAGCGGTTTACCCGTCATCACCCAGGCCGAAGCTATCCGCACTTTCGACGCGTTGCGGGCTGATTTACTCAAAACAGCTTATGCTGCCTACGTTGTAGAGCTCGTGGACCGCTTTAGTTATGCGGAGGCCGAAAACCCACTGCTTTACAAACTTCTTGTTGATACCCTCGTCCGCCTTGAGGGAACTGCTGAACCCGCTGTGGTCATTCATTACTACGAAATGCACTTATTGGATTTGTTGGGCTTCCGGCCTGAATTGCATAATTGCATTTCTTGTGGGGAAGCGATTACCCCCCGGGATCAATTTATCTCACCGTTGATGGGCGGCGTGCTTTGCCCGAATTGCCGGCAGGCCGATGCAAGTGCCTGGCCTGTTTCGATGCCGGTGCTCAAATATATGCGGCATTTCCAGCGCACACCCTGGTCTAAACTTGAGAAGATGAAACTGCCCGCGGAGGTGGAGGCTGGGTTGAAGCCTCTCTTGGAGCGCTATCTGACCTATTTATTGGAGCATGGCCTGAAATCCCCAGGTTTTATGCGGGATATTACCAAGACTTAATTTGTTATTGATCTGCAATTCCAATTCCCTTTTATAAAGGTTATTTCATTCTTAATTTTGTCATACTAGAGCAAAGCGAAGCATCTACGCATCGCAGTCCGTCGCTAGAAGATCCTTACTCCATGGTACTACGGACCTTGAGTTCGCTTTGCGGTCGCAAATGAGGCTCAGGATGACGAGAAAAGTGTTGTCAAGCTGATTCTAGCGAAGCATTTTCTATCTGCAAGTCAAATCTAGTAGTCTGTCAAATTTCATTCTAAAAATTGTTATTAGCTCCCGTGCGATTGAAAGCACCTTATGAGGGTTAAATGTTATGGATCACATATACCATAAGTTGGATGCCAATTAATCTTAGACCCCTCCTCTGACCACCAGTTCCGTGCATCCTGGACAAATTTTCCTTCTGGGGTATCAGCGAGAAGGGCATCGGCTGATAGAGGATCGGGACTATCAATAATATTATTTGGTAGCAAGTCTTTCCCAGCCATCTTTTCTAATGCAACGGCAGATGCAAAACGGACTTCGGGATCAGTATCCCAGAGAAGCGGTCCTATGTCGCCAACAGCGCATGATGCTTTTTCCTTGACTGAGCCTAAAACAATCACTGAATATAGGCGACTTTTGGGGTTTTGGCTATGAAGATTATCCATCAACACAGGAATGGCTAATGTAGTTATATCTGGGCCATAAGAAATCAGCGTTTTTGCAGCCAAGACTGCCTCTTGGCGTGGGAATGAGATTGCCTTTGCAACGTGTGATGCCGCGTCATTTGCCTTCGATCTCATAGCAGAGAGCTTTTCCAGAGCATCAGGGAACTGCGCATATGTGATAGATTGCGGATTATATTGAGGCGATTCAGGGTCAGAAGCATAGAGAATTTGAATAAGATCCTCTACATTATCAGACTTTACCGTGGGAATCATAGTAATTGTGGCTGTGGCTGGGAGTACGGTAACTGTAGCAGTAGATTGAAGGCTTTCAGTTCGTAAAGGTGGTTTTGTGGTAATGGTTGATAGAGTGGCTGTGGGAGGTAAAGGAACGGGTTGAATGGCGCACGCAGTCAGGAGAAAAGGCAAGAGAAAGAGCGAAAGAATTTTCTTGGGCATTTGGGACTCCTACACATATTGTACTTTGAACTTGGCCCTTCACTATAGGGGCTGAGGATAAAGATGCTTTAGCTTAATTCGTGCATCCGAAGTTGTAAACTGCCAATGGACTTTGACTATCTTGGCGTTCCGATCTTTTTGCCAGGCAGACACTTCTCGCTCTAAAATATCTTTATTTGCAATACGTCGAGATAAGCGCTGGCGGATCAAAACACCTAGTTCGATTTCAGCCATGTTCAGCCAACTGCCATGCTTGGGTGTGTAATGGAATTCAAAACGGTTCACCAAGCGGTGAGCCTCTTCAGCTTCAAACGTCTTGTAGAATGAAATCGGTGAATGGTATTGAAATTATCCATTACCACCACGATTTTCTCCGCCTGTGGATAAATCTCATCGGAAAGGGTTTTCATCACATATGCCCAGTCTGTGCAGGTGCGCTGACTGGTCACCTGGACAAACCTTTTACCAGCCAGCGGCTCAAAAAACATAAAGAGATCGGCTACCCCTTCCCGTTGGTATTCATAATCCTCCCGTTGAGAGTGGCCTGGTTGAACAGGAAGAGCTTCCTTTACCTCTGATAATAGCTGCGTACTGGTTTCATCCATGCACACTTGTGGTCGCTTGGGATTATACGGTTGGGTGTAGACATCCAAAACATCTTCCATATTGCAGACGAATTCAGCACTGGCTTGGGGCGGAATACAGTATTCTTCTTTCAGCCAAGGCTTGAGTTTATTTTTTTTTAGCGTGGTACGAATGGTCTCATGCGATACGCTTTCCACAATCTCCAGTTTTACCAGTCGTTCTTATAGCAACCGTAATGTCCAGCGGTCATATCCTTCGGGTGCTTCGCCACACACTAAGGCAACCAAATGCGCTTCGCATGCCCATCAAGGAGATGTTCATATTCCCGTTCTGGTTTTTTTCGATTGAGTGCCTTTTCTAGCCCACCTTCGCTAAAGGCTTTACGGATATTTGTTACGGTTACAGCGTTTACATCAAAAGCATCACAAATTGCTTTGTAGCTCCAGTTTGGACCGCCTTCACTAAAGTCCGACTTGAGCAAAATACTGGCACGCCTCCATTTTCGGGCAGGAGCATGACCAGAGGAAATTATCTTTTCAAGATATGACCGTTTTTTGGTACTGAGGGAAACAAAATACTTCTGATACATTTGCCTTTTCCTCGAGAGAGTTATTTCTCAAGGCGCAAGTTCCGTGCCAAATTAGATTTTCATTTTTGACAGACTACTAGAAGACCCTTCGCAAATGAGGCTCAGGATGACAAGAAAAATATGGGGTTCTAGATGTCACTTCTGGAAAGAAAAAGTCAAAGGGAAAAAGAGGATATAAGTGTGAAACAATTCTCTCGCGACCTCGCGCAAACCCATGTTGTATAATTCCTTTGTTAACTTTCACCCAAGGACCGCCTTATGCCAGAAAAACCGCTTGATTTCCAGAATATGATTTTTGCTCTGCAGACTTTTTGGTCTGCTCAGGGCTGCCTGATCGCTCAGCCGTATTATTCGCAGCTCGGGGCGGGAACCATGAACCCATCCACATTCTTGCGGGTGCTCGGGCCAGAACCCTGGAAGGTAGCTTACGTTGAGCCTTCAGTACGCCCGGATGACGGCCGATACGGCATCAACCCAAACCGCCTGCAGCAGCACCATCAGTTTCAAGTCATTCTCAAGCCAGACCCGGGCAATCCGCAGGAAATCTACCTCAAATCATTGGAAGCCATTGGCATCAAACCTGAGGAACACGACATCCGCTTTGTCGAAGATAATTGGGAAAGCCCCGCTCTATCAGCCTGGGGCTTGGGTTGGGAAGTTTGGCTGGACGGACAGGAAATTACCCAATTCACCTACTTCCAGCAATCCGGCGGCGTGCAATTGGAAGTGCCATCGGTTGAAATAACCTACGGACTGGAACGCATCGCCATGACACTCCAGCGCGTGCGCCATTTCAGGGATATCCAGTGGAGCGCCGAACGTAGTTATGGGGATATCTTCCAGATTGCTGAAAAAGAACATTCCACCTACTATTTTGAAGTGGCCGACGTGCAGCGCTTGCGGCAGCTCTTTAGCCTGTACCAGGCTGAAGCTGATTTGGCCCTCGAGAATGGGCTGGTTCTGCCGGCGTACGATAATGTAATTAAGTGTTCCCACATCTTCAATATTATGGACACGCGCGGTGCCGTTTCGTACACCGAACGCATGGCCCTCTTTGGAAAGATGCGTGAACTTTCACGCAAAGTCTCTGAAGCCTATATTGCCCAGCGTCAGGAAATGGGATATCCCTGGCTTGCTGAAGCGAAACAGACAGCAGAAGCAGCTTTACGGCCGCTTCCAAACCTGGCCGCTGAAAAAGCCGACCTGCTGCTTGAAATTGGCACTGAAGAACTGCCCGTAACCGACCTGGAAGGCGGCCTGGCCCAATTTGGTGACTTGCTTACCAAATTACTGGCTGAATCACGGCTGGCTTTTGGTGACATGAAAGTTGAAGGCACGCCCCGCCGGCTGGTGGCTAAGGTTAGCGGTCTGCAAACCCAGCAGGCGGACCGCAAGGTCGAAGTCAAAGGCCCCCCGGCTGACCGCGCATTTGACGCACAAGGCAATCCGACCAAAGCCGCCGAAGGTTTTGCCCGCAGCCGCGGCATTGAGGTGAACAGCCTTAAAGTTAGGGATCACTATGTAGTGGTTGAACTCGAAGAAAAAGGCCAGACCGCAGCCCAAATTCTGGCTGAGAAACTGCCTGCCTTATATGGTGAAATTCGCTTCTCGAAATCCATGCGCTGGAACAGCACCGGGGTGACATTTTCCCGGCCTGTGCGCTGGCTTCTGGCGCTTTTTGGCGGCGAAGTATTACCCTTCAAATTTGCGGGGCTGCAAAGCGGCGGCACTACCCGGGGTTTGCGGTTTTCTGTACCTGCTGAAAAAATGGTGCAATCTATTGATGACTACGACGCCTACCTAACAGGCGCGGGGATTATCCTCAACCCGGCTAGCCGTAAGAATACTATCTGGGCTCAGGCCCAGGTAATCGCAGACCAACTTGGTGGGCAGCTGCCTGAAGACAGTGCTCTTCTTGAGGAAGTCACCAATCTTGTGGAGTACCCAACAGCCATTTTGGGCACCTTTGACGAACGCTATCTGCAATCGCTGCCGCCTGAGGTTCTGATTGGCGTAATGAAGAAACACCAACGCTACTTCCCGGTGCTTGATGCACAAGGCAAGCTGACGAATCACTTTGTGGTGGTGCGCAAC
>WOZB01000228.1 GCA_011620445.1 Anaerolineaceae bacterium
CAGCTGCCTTGCCCGAAGCCGTAACCAGGTAGACTGTCTGGTGAGAATTCGTCCGCACCAGTATCCAGGGAGCTTCCGCTCCTCCCAATCGATTGGTTTGGTCCCCATCCGTACGTGAAATTTGGCCTTTTTCGTCTACCTGCACCCAAAAATTTTCCATGGGCATGACGTCGGTTTGGGTTAGCAAAGAGGAAGCACTTTCACCCTCGCCCAAGTGAATGATTTGGGTGCGCCGTGCATCTGCATAGCGTTCTTTGATTTCTTTTAATTCGGTGATGACCACCTTGCGCATGGCAGCAGGAGATTTCAATAAAATATTCAAACGCTCGACAGCGGCGTTTATGTTGGCAAATTCCTCGTCGATCTTTTTGCGTTCAAGTGAGGCCAGGCGGCGCAATGGCATCTCGAGGATGGCATTAGCCTGGATTTCATCCAGCTTATATCGCGTCATCAGATTTTGGCGGGCATCCTCGGTCGTGGCTGACTTGCGAATGATGTTGATGACCTCATCAATGTTTTTAAGCGCAATTTTTAATGCGGCAAGGATGTGCAGACGTTCTTCATAACGCTTTAGCTCAAACAAGCTTCTGCGTTTTACCACTTCAAGCCGATGTTCGCAGAATACTTTCAATGCTTGCTTCAAAGATAGTTTATGCGGACTTCCATCCACGAGTGCCAGCAAATTGATCCCGAAAGTGCTGTGCATGGGCGTTCTTTTATAAAGAGTCTTTAGAACTGCTTCGGGATCTGCATTCTTGGCCAAATCGATGACAATGCGCATGCCCTGGCGATCTGATTCGTCCCGAAGGTCAGAAACCCCGTCCAGTGAACCATCACGCACGATGTCGGCAATGCGTTCGATGAGATTGGCCTTGTTGACCATGTAGGGGAGTTCAGTGACGATAATGCGCATGCGCCCGCGCGAGATTTCCTCAAGCCGGGTGCGTGCACGAATTTGAATAAGCCCATTACCGCTTCCGTAAATCGTCGCCAGGCTTTCAGCTTTTGCATCCTGCAGGATCATGCCGCCAGTAGGAAAATCCGGGCCTTTGATATAGCGCATAAGATCTTCAACAGTCAGATCATCCAGGCTATCCCAATGATCCAGCATCAGCACCAGACCGTCCACAACCTCCCCCAGGTTATGAGGAGGAATATTAGTTGCCATCCCAACTGCAATACCAGAAGCCCCATTAACCAGCATATTAGGTATGGCGGAAGGGAGAACCGTGGGTTCCTTGAGGGTGCCATCGAAATTTTCAGAGAAGTCAACCGTACCCATATCCAATTGGTTGAGCACTTCCATAGCGGTATTGGAAAGACGGGCTTCGGTGTAGCGCATTGCCGCCGGTGGATCTCCGTCGATGCTACCAAAGTTGCCTTGTCCATCTACCAGGACGTAGCGTTCCGAAAAATCCTGCGCCATGCGAGCCATGGCTTCATAGACAGCAGAATCGCCATGGGGATGGTATTTACCCAACACTTCACCAACGATACGGGCAGATTTTTTGTGCGCCAGGTCTGGCCTCACGCCCATGTCGTACATGGCGTAGAGTATACGCCGCTGAACCGGTTTCAAACCGTCTCTGGCATCCGGAAGCGCCCTTGAAACGATTACGCTCATCGCGTATTCGAGGTAGGACTGCTGCATTTCGGTGTTGATGTTGACTTTCTTTATCGCTGTCTGATCCATGACTAGACCCATTCTTTCCCAAATTTTCGCAATATTCGGGGTAAATATAGCATAAACGTCCTGGAATTTGTGCTTTCCTTAACTAAGCTACGGTTTGACTCAGTTTAGTGTATTAAAAAAAAGGAGAGACCTTAAGCCTCTCCTTTTTGAACGTTAGTAGATTATTCTTCGTCGTCGATGGTCGCTTCGACATCAAGATCGAAATCATCGATATCATGGTCGAAGACCGCGTCATCATCATCCATGTCATTGATATTGCGGTAACTGCCATCCTCTCCCTTGTTTTCGCGGAGGATGCTGGCGATACCATTTTCATCGTCGAAGCGGCCAGGTACGAAACCTGTGCCAGCAGGGATCAATTTACCAATGATGACGTTTTCCTTCAGACCATACAAAGGATCTTCCTTGGAAGCAATCGCTGCCCCTGCTAACACTTTGATGGTGTGTTGGAATGAGGAAGCAGAAAGGAATGAATCGGTGCTTAGTGAGGCCTTGGAAATGCCAAGCAAGATCTCTACGAAGCGGGCCGGTTTCTTCCCTTCGGCGACCAGGCGGTCGTTGATGCGGCGGATTTCGAGCCTGTCCACCAGGTCCTGGGGTAAGAACTCGCTATCGCCTGGGCGTGTGATCTGCACTTTGTTGAGCATCTTACGGATAATCACTTCAAAATGCTTGTCATTAATATTTTGGCCCTGGGTGCGATAAACCTGCTGGATCTCCTTGAGGAGATAAAGCTCAGTCTCATCCCGGCCTTTGATCTTGAGGATGGTATGCGGGTTCAAGGAGCCTTCAGTGAGGGCTTCCCCAGCTTCAACCTTTTGTCCGTCTTTCATAATCAGGCGGGCGGTAGTCGGAATTTCATACTCTTCCTTTTCCTGGATCTCGTATGAAACAACGATCTTATTGCCTTCTATGCGCACTCGTCCGCCGTTTTGAGCAGTAATGCTTGCCTTATCATTGACAGCGAGCACATCACCAGGTGCAACAACAGTTTCTTCAACAGCCTTGATTTCCCAACCCTCAAGGATTTCATAGGTGTCAGAAACCATTTCGGAATTCTCAACTCTGACGGTACGTAATTCAGAATTTTTCTCATTCACAATCAAGCGTGCCGTGCCTTTGATGGCGCTAACGACAGCTTCACCCTTAGGCATACGGCGAGCTTCGAACAGTTCTTCAACACGGGGAAGACCAGTTGTAATGTCACCGCCAGCGGCAACACCACCGGTATGGAAGGTTCGCAGCGTCAACTGAGTACCTGGCTCACCAATCGATTGGGCAGCTACGGTACCAACTGCTGCGCCTAACTGTACCATTTCATTACGGCCGAGGTCGTAACCATAGCACTTTGCGCACACACCATGAACCAATTCACAGGTAAGTGGAGAGCGGACTTTGATGGTTTTGATGCCGGAGACCACAACTTTGCGGGTGAGTTCCTTGTTGAGAACTTCATTGCGTTCGGCAATCACTTCTCCGCTTGTCGGATCGATCAATCGATCAGCTAATACGCGTCCAAAAATGCGCTCGCTGTATGGTTGCCCGGCAACGTCATCGGCTGCATTGATATACAAGCCTTCAAACGTGCCGCAGTCCTCATTATTGATGATTTGGTCCTGCGCAATATCCACCAGACGGCGGGTCAGATAACCAGCGTCGGCAGTACGGAGGGCTGTATCTGCCAGACCCTTTCGGGCACCATGGGTTGAAATGAAGTACTCCAGGGCAGTCAGACCTTCGCGGAAGTTGGAGGAAATTGGCATGGGGATAATACGGCCGGAAGGCTTGGCCATCAAACCGCGCATACCCGCCAACTGTGAAATCGGGCTGAAACCGCCCTTGGTGGCGCCAGAGTTGGCCATAGTTGCCAGGTTGCCATCGGGGTCAAGGTGTTTTCGAACGGCATCACTTATTTTTTTAGTCGTATCCTGCCAAACTTTAATAATGCTTTCGTTCTGTTCCTGCTCGGTCAATAAACCACGGCGGAATTGCAACTGGATATCCTTGACATCCAAAAGCGCCTGGTTCACGAATTCAACCTTCTCAGGCGGTACGGAAATATCTGAGACAGCCATGGTAGAGCCAGATTGTGTAGCAAAACGGAAGCCAACTTCCTTAATTTCGTC
>WOZB01000289.1:0-1590 GCA_011620445.1 Anaerolineaceae bacterium
TGGCGCGATATTTTTCAAAATTGGGAAGCCCTGGCTTATTCCTATCCTGAATTTGTCGAAAGCATGATTTTTACTTTCCTCAGCGCCACCACCGCAGATGGATTTAACCCCTACCGAATCAAGCGTTCAGGCTTGGAGTGGGAAAGCCCCGAACCAGGCAATCCTTGGGCTAACTTAGGTTATTGGAGTGACCATCAGATTATTTACCTGCTAAAGTTGATGGAAATCAGCTCTAATGTACATCCAGGCAAGTTAGATTCGTTTCTTAACCGTCCCATTCTCAGTTACGCTAACATCCCCTATCGCATCAAACCTTACTCTGATCTGATCAAGGACCCATACAACACCATTCAATTTGACTTTGCCCTTGAAGATGAAATTCATAAGCGGGTTGAAGCTATCGGTACAGATGGCAAACTGCTCCTTCAAGCGGATGGCCAGGTTTTGCATCGCTCCCTCGCTGAAAAGCTGCTTACACTCCTGCTTGCCAAGTTAGTTAACTTTGTCCCGGAGGGCGGCATCTGGATGAATACACAGCGCCCGGAGTGGAACGACGCGAATAACGCCCTGGTCGGTAAGGGGCTATCAGTGGTTACGCTAAGTTATCTGCGCCGTTATATTGTTTATTGCCGCGAATTCTTCAGCCAGGCCTCAATCACAGATCTGCACATCAGTGAGGAAATTGCTCAACTTTACACAGTAACAAAATCGATTCTGGAGCGCTTCCAAACTTACCTCTCGCTTTCTTTTGATGATGTGCAACGGCGCGCCATCATGGATGCGCTTGGCCAGGCAGGCAGCGACTATCGCTGGAAAATTTACCTTGAGGGTTTCTCAGGCGCACTAACGAACCTTTCCAAAGATGATTTGCTGGCTTTTCTTGGCCTAACACAGCGTTACATCGAAGAGTCCCTGCTTGCCAACCAACGCCCAGACGAGCTCTACCACAGCTATAACATCCTTCACCTGGCTGAAAACAGGTCCGCGATCGGTCATCTGCAAGAAATGCTGGAAGGGCAGGTGGCAATCCTTTCATCAAAGATGCTCTCAGGCGATGAATCGCTGGCACTGCTGCAGAGTTTAAGGGATAGTGCCCTTTACAGGGCGGATCAGAATACCTATATTCTCTACCCTGATAAATCCCTGCCGGGCTTCCTTGCGAAAAACACTCTGACAATCGATCAGGTGAAAGACCTGCGCTTGCCGGCGGTTTTGGCAGACAACCTGGACAAAACTTTGTTTGTGCGGGATGTATTTGGCGCGTATCACTTCAGCGGCCAATTGCATAACGCTAAAGATGTGAACCGGGCTTTGCGGGCTCTTGCGGAAAAACCGCAATTTGCTGAATTCGTTGCAGTTGAAAGCGACAAAATAAGCACTCTCTTCGAGGAAGTATTCCAACATACTAAGTTCACCGGAAGATCGGGCACGTTCTTTGCCTATGAGGGATTGGGCAGTGTTTACTGGCATATGGTTTCAAAACTGCTATTGGCTACTCAAGAAATCGCTATGCGACATCGCCATGAACCTGCTTCAGCAGGTCTGGTTGACAAATACCACCAGATTAGCGCGGGCCTTGGTTTCAATAAA
>WOZB01000289.1:1690-3805 GCA_011620445.1 Anaerolineaceae bacterium
AGGTGCCGGTTATCGCGCAACTTGCCGTTGTGCCAGGTATCGAAGTCCATCTGACGGATGGGACTACCCTTAAAATCGATGGCAAGCAGCTGGATGCAGTGAACAGCCGTCATATCTTCCAAAGGGACGGAATTGTCCATCACCTGGTGGTTCATCTCTCAGAAGTATCGTTTTAAACGGATGAGTAAGATTACATGGAGTGAAAATGACAAAAGCAGGGGCAAGATTTCCAGATAATTTTATATGGGGCGCGGCCACAGCCGCCTATCAGGTGGAAGGCGCTTGGGCTGAAGATGGCAAAGGTGAGTCAATCTGGGATCGCTTTGCGCATACCCCTGGAAAGATCCGCAATGGCGACAGCGGTGATGCCGCAAGCGACCACTATCATCACTGGCAGGAAGATATCGCCCTGATGAAGTCAATCGGTTTGAAGTCGTACAGGCTATCCCTGGCCTGGTCAAGAATTCTCCCCAACGGGCGAGGGAAGGTGAACCAGGCTGGGCTTGATTTCTACAACAGGCTGATTGATGGCTTGTTGGAAGCTGGCATTCAGCCTATGGTCACTTTGTTTCATTGGGATCTGCCCCAGGCGCTCCAGGATGAAGGGGGTTTTGCAGCCCGCTCAACCGCTGAAGCATTTGTGGAATACGCGGATGTGGCCACCCGCCACCTGGGAGATCGGGTCACTCGTTGGATAACTCACAACGAACCTTCTGTATTTGCCTTCGTGGGCCATTCGTTTGGGCAGCACGCGCCGGGGCTAAAGGATCCTTATACAGCCTTGCGGGTGGCCCACCACCTGTTGCTCTCGCATGGTTGGAGCGTCCCAGTGATCCGAGCCAACAGTCCGGCAGCGGAAGTGGGCATTGCAATAAACGTGAATTTCAATCAACCGGCGTCGCCCAGCACTTACGACTACCATGTTTGGCAATATGAATTTGGAATGTGGTCACGTTGGTTCCTGGACCCGCTCTACGGTCGTCAGTACCCTCCTGACCTGGTGGCGTATGCAATCAATAATCATAGCTTACCGGCAGATGGCCTGGACTTTGTTCAAGCAGGTGACTTGCAGATAGTAGCCGCCCCAACCGATTTTTTAGGGTTGAATTACTATACACGCCAGCTTGCCCGTGATCAAAGTCTTCCGCCCGATCAAAATTTACCTCCCACGGTGTTCCAAGCGCCAAAAAATGACCACGATTGGCAAGAGATGGAAGACTGGGAGGTGTATCCGGATGGCTTGTTCAATGTTTTGACATGGCTGAATTTTGAATACCAGCCTGCAGCCTTGTACGTGACCGAAAATGGAGCAAGTTGGTCCGACGGCCCGGATGAAACGGGCAGGGTTAAGGATGCAAGACGCATCAATTTTCTACAGCGTCATTTTGAGGCAGCCCTTCGAGCAATCCAGATTGGAGTTCCGTTGAAAGGCTATTATGTTTGGTCACTCATGGACAACCTGGAATGGGGTCATGGCTTTTCACAGCGCTTTGGTTTGATTTGGGTGGATTTCATAACAAAACAGCGCATTCTAAAAGATAGCGCACTTTGGTACAAAGGCGTCATTTCCCAAAACGCAATCCCCGAAATGCCGATTGACCCATAAAAAGGATAATAATTTTTGCTTCTTAATCTGCTGACCGACCAAGAATTATTCTACGTAAGGGCTTTGATAAAGGAACTGTCAAAATTCTAAACCGCACCCCTAATTTGGACAAATAATCCAAGTCCTGGGGTGCAGTTTTCTTTAGACTTTCTTCAATTAAGTTGGAGGTTTTACTTCTTACGGCCGACGAGCCAGGCCATAATCAGCTCTTTTTCTTCAGCATTGATTTTGGAACCGTTCTTTACCATTCTATCGAGGGTCACGGACCACTCTTCGGCAGGCTTGTTTTGGGAGAGGATAAAATCCAGTTTGTGCTTGTCGCTGAATTTCTCGGTGATCAGGGTTTCCATTTCAGCATCGGTCTTGGTATTAGAAGCAGCCTTCGCCGAAGAAACAGCCGAGTTGGAAGATGAGATTGCTAAAGACAACCTGGTGAAATTCCCAAAAAGCCTCAAGGGCTACCGTCTCGTACAAGAATGGAAAGTGAATTTCTATGTAAAAGTGAATAT
>WOZB01000199.1 GCA_011620445.1 Anaerolineaceae bacterium
ACACGGACTGGAAACTGGGCTTTGTCGGCCGAAATGGGCGCGGCAAAACCACTTTCCTGAATCTTCTGATAGGAAAGTACCCTTTCCAGGGAAAGATCATCGCCAGCACCCAGTTTGAATATTTCCCTTTCCGGGTTGAAAATCCAGAAACCAGGACGCGCGCCTTGATTGAAAGCCTTTCCCCTGGTCTTGCCAGCTGGCAAATTGAAAAAGAAGTCTCGCTCCTCAAGCTTGAAACCGAAGTCCTTGACCGCCCCTTTGCCAGTCTTTCCAGCGGCGAGCAAACCAAAGTGCTTCTGGCAGGCCTCTTCCTAAGAGAAAATCGCTTTCTGCTAATCGATGAACCCACCAACCACCTGGACTTGGAAGGGCGCAAAGCAGTCAGCTCTTACCTTAATGCCAAAAAGGGATATATTGTCGTTTCTCACGACCGCAGTTTTCTGGATGCCTGCGTGGACCACATCCTCTCCATCAACAAAGCCAATATCGAGATCCAAAAAGGCAATTTTTCGAGTTGGTGGCAAAACAAGCTCCAGCAGGACCAACTCGAGCTGCGTGAAGACGAAAAGCTGCGCCAGGAACTGCGCCGCCTGAGTGCCGCCAGCAAACGTAACGCCTCCTGGTCTAATCAGGTCGAAAAGACCAAACTAAAGCGGTACAACAAATCTGACGGCATGATCGATAAAGGCGCAATCGGCCACAAAGCTGCCAAGATGATGGCGCGGTCCAAAGCCATCGAAACCCGGCGCGAAGCCCAAATGGAAGCCAAAAACAAACTTCTCAAGAATATTGAGGATGAGGAAAAGCTCAAGCTTTTTCCGTTGAATTTTTACAGCAAAACGCTGGTGGATCTGGAGGATGTCAGCATTCGATACGGAGAAAAGATAGTTTGTAAAGGGTTCAATTTGCGCGTTGAGGCAGGTGAACGCATCGCCCTGCAGGGAAAGAATGGCAGCGGCAAATCCAGTTTGCTCAAACTCATCCAAGGTGAGCAAATCGAATACAGCGGCAAGGTGAGCGTCAATCACCAGCTAGTCATCTCTTACGTTCCCCAGGATACCTCCAGGCTGGTAGGTAGTCTGAACCAGTACATGGAAACGCATCAACTCAACGAAAAGCAATTCAAAATTGTGCTCAGCCAGATGGAAATACCGCATACCCAATTCGATCTGCCTGTGGAAACTTTCAGCCTGGGGCAGAAAAAAAAGATCGTCCTGGCGCGAAGTATGTGCGAAAAAGCGCATCTTTACCTTTGGGACGAACCGTTAAATTATGTAGATGTCATCTCGCGCATTCAAATTGAAGACTTGCTGCTGGATTATCAACCCACAATTGTTTTTGTCGAGCATGATCAGGCTTTTATTGAGAAGGTAGCCACGAGAATAATTAATCTCAACGGTGCACTAAGCTCATAATTTATGATTTGAGCATGATAGACTTGAAGCATCGAAACCAAGTTAACGAGAGGAATACGATGAAATTTACTGAAATCCCCTACCAACGCCCTGATGTAGAATCTTTCCAAAAGTTGACCAATGCCATTTTCCAGGATTTTGAAAAAGCAGATAGTTTTGAAGCCCAATGGCAGAGCCTCTTGGAATTTGTTGAAATTCGTAAAGCTGCCGCGGGGATGATTACCCTGGCGACCATCCGGCATACCATCAACTCCCTGGACCCGTTCTACGAGGCAGAAAATAATTTCATTGATGAAAACATGCCAAAATTTCAGGAAGTGAATGACCGCTTTTACAGTTTGATGCTGGCAAGCCCCTTCGTTGCGCAATTTGAAGAGAAGCTGGGTGCCCAGGTGCTGGAAGTCATGCGCCTGGCCAAGAAGGTCTTTTCATCAGAAATCATGGAAGACCTTGCCAAGGAGAACAAACTCTCCAGCCAATACGACAAACTCTTGGGCTCGGCCCAGGTACCTTTCAAAGGCGAAACCTACACACTCTCAGGGCTTGGAAAGTTCTTTCAAGACTCCGACCGCCAAACCCGCAAAGGCGCCCAGGAAGCTTACTGGGGCTATTTCAAAGAGAACGCGGAGCAGTTCGATCAGCTTTACGACCAGTTGGTGCATCTGCGGGATAAGATGGCCAAAAAATTAGGCTATGAAAACCATATCCAGATGGGCTACGACCGCATGAGCCGCACCGGGTATGGACCGGAAGAAGTCAAGGTGTTCCGTGAAGGCGTAAAAAAATACTTCGTTCCCCTGGCGGCAAAAATTTTCGAACAACAAAAGGAACGCCTCGGCCTGGAAAAACTGGCTTACTACGACCTGCCATATACTTTTGCCAGCGGCAATCCCAAACCGCAGGGGGGTGAAGCCTGGATAAAAGCACGTGCGCAAGAAATGTACGACGCACTCTCCCCGGAGACTTCCGCTTTCTTCCGTAAGATGCTCGACGAAGAACTGATGGACCTGACTCAGAAGAAAGGCAAGGAACCTGGCGGTTACTGCACCTTCATCGAGTCTGTCGAAATGCCCTTCATTTTCAGCAATTTCAACGGCACCAGCGAGGATGTAGGTGTGCTCACCCATGAATTTGGCCATTCGCTGCAGGTTTACGAATCGCGCAAGCTCTTGCTAACCGAGCAGATGTCGCCGACCGCCGAAGGCGCGGAAGTGCATTCCATGGGTATGGAGTACATCACCTACCCCTGGATGCCGAATTTCTTTGGACCTGACGCCACCAAATATCACTACTCGCACCAGACCAACGGCGTCACCTTCCTGCCTTATGGAGCCCTGGTGGATGAATTCCAGCACTTTGTCTATGGCAACCCAGATGCCAGCCCGGCAGAACGCAAAGCCGAATGGCGGCGTCTGGAAAAAATCTACATGCCCTGGTTGGATTACGAGGAGAATGCTTTCCTGGAGATGGGCAGCAAATGGCAGCACCAAAGCCATATCTATGGTTCACCTTTCTACTACATTGATTACTGCCTGGCCCAAATCGTAGCCATGCAAATCTTCCTGCGCAGCCAACAAGACAGGCAAGCTCTTTGGGAGGATTACCTGGCCATTTGCCGGGCAGGCGGGCAATACCCATTCCTGGAAATGCTTGAATTAGGGCACTTCGCTAACCCCTTCAATGAAGAAGTGGTTGGCCGCACGCTGGCCGGCATCCAGACTGATATTGCCAGCATCGACATAAGTAATCTAAAGTAATGGAAATACGATGACAATTTCAAAAAAACTTGTTTTACTCGCAGGCAACATCGGCTCCGGAAAGACCTCCCTGACGCAATTATTAGGCCGGAAATTGGGCTGGGAAACCGCATATGAATCAGTGAGCGATAACCCGTATTTAGCCGATTTTTACGCCGATATGAAGACCTGGTCGTACCATCTGCAAACCTTTTTTCTAGGCAGCCGGGCAGAGCAGCACTGCAAATTGGCGGCTTCGTCTAATTCGGCGATTATTGACCGCAGCATCTATGAGGATGCCTTCATTTTTGCGCGTGCCCTCAACGCCATGGGCAACCTGAATGACAAAGACTATCATACATATTTGAATCTCTACCGCATCGTGATTGAAAACCTGCCAAAACCGGATCTGTTAATCTATCTAAAGGCACCTGTACCAGTATTGATGGATCGCATCCAAAAACGGGCACGGTCAATGGAAACTGGGATTTCTGAAGATTATTTGAGTTTGCTAAATCGCTACTACGAGGAGTGGACAGCTGCCTTCGATATTTGCCCGATGTTGACAATTGAGTCTTCTGCGCTGGATTTTGTGCATAAACCACAGCACATGGATGTAGTCATTAACACTGTCCTGGACCGGTTGGTAGG
>WOZB01000075.1 GCA_011620445.1 Anaerolineaceae bacterium
GGTCATCACTGAGCCAGTGTCCACCGGGCTGATCAATCACGAATTAATCAACGAAGCTGGCTACCTTAGAACCGTAACCTCCGCTGGCACAGAGGCTATCCCTGGCTCACCCGTCATCAACCGCGCTGCTAATGGCAACCTGATGCTCGGCAGCACCCGCGAGTACAAGGGTTTCGACACATCGGTTGACCCCATGGTCATGTCCACCATTCTGGCGCGTATCTTGAAGATCGTACCCAAGCTGGGCGAGGTGCACGCCATCCGCAGTTGGGCGGGCTTGCGGCCTTCCTGCAAGGATCTTTTGCCCATTATTTCCAGGGTGGATGAAATTGGCGGTTTGTACATCGCTTCCGGTCATGAAGGCATCGGCATCACTGAAGGCCCCATCACTGGCAAGCTGATCTCGCAAATGATTCTTGGCGAGAAACTGGAAGTCAATATCGAGCAGCTGAAATTCTCACGCTTCTCGAGCACACAAGCTATGGCTAACTGAGAGGTAATCATGGAAAAAGCTCCCTGTTGGACAGGGTCAATCGCAGTGGTTGATCTGACAAAAAATGAAATCAAAATTGAACACCAAAGCCCTGAGTTCTACCGCAAGTATGGCGGCGGCAGCGGCATGGGGATGTACTACATCCTCAAAATGCTGGAAATAGGCGCAGACGCTTTTGACCCGAAAAACGTGATCACATTCTTTTCAGGCCCGCTGGCTGGCTTGCCGGTTTCAGGCTGCTCACGTCTGACTGTGAATGCCAAGTCCCCCGCGGGGGGTGCCATCGGGGACAGCCAGGTGGGCGGCTATATCGCCTCCTCTATGAAGTTCGCGGGTTTCGACGGCGTGGTAGTGATTGGTAAAGCAAAACATCCTGTCTATATCCTCTTAAAAGACGGCCAGGCTGGCGAAAAGTTAGTGCGTTTTGCCTCTATCATGAATATGGCCAATCGCGCTGCCGGCCGCACAGGGCTCGGCGCGGTGATGGGCTCCAAAAACCTGCGCGCGCTAGTTGTCAGCGGTAAAGGCAAAGTTGGTTCTGCGGACCCCAAGGAAATAAGCAGATGGGGCAAATGGGGTATTGAGTTCCTCCCCAAGAACCCGGACGTAAGCGCCATCGGCGAATTTGGCTCTGCTGGGCTGGTTGGCGGGCAGGAATCCTCAGGGACGCTGCCTTCTTATAACTTCAGCGAAGGTACCTTTTTGGGCTGGGAAAATTTAACTGGTCAGAAAATGACCGAAACCATCTTGACCCGCCGCGACACCTGTTATGCCTGCGCGGTGCGCTGCAAACGCGTGGTCCAAACAGAGTACGGCGGCGAAAAAGTACTACCCGAATACGGTGGCCCGGAGTACGAGACCATCGCCACCTTGGGCACCTATTGTGGTATCGGTGACCTCAAACCGATCGCCCTGGCCAACCAGCTCTGCAATATGTATGGCTTGGATACCATTAGTTGTGGTGCTACCGTGGCTTTTGCCATGGAATGCTTCAAAAACGGACTGATCACCGAGAAAGACACAGATGGCATCAAGCTTGAATTTGGCAATGCTGACGCCCTGGTGGCCATGATAAAGAAAATTGCCCACCGCGAGGGCTTCGGCGATGTGCTGGCTGAGGGCAGCGAGCGCGCTGCCCAGAAAATCGGTAAAAACGCGGATGAATATCTAATTACATGTAAGGGCACGGAAACCCCTGCCCACATGCCCCAGGCCAAAAAAACACTCGGGCTGATTTACGCGGTCAATCCCTTTGGCGCTGACCATCAGTCCCACGAGCATGACCCCGTCTACGAGAGCGAAAACACTACCGAGCTCTCTACATCGCGCCTGGCTAAATTAGGTCTGGATAACGTGCAGCCGGCCGCCTCAATGAATGAGGAAAAGATCAAATTCTCCTTCATTACCGAAAAATATTACTCGGCGCTGGATTCCTACAATCTCTGCCAGTATGTCTTCGGCCCGGCCTGGAATATCTATTCTGCAGATGAAACCATCGCCCTCCTGCAAGCTGCCACGGGTTGGGATGTGAGTGTGGAAGAATACCTTGAGGTGGGGGAGCGCCGCTTGAACATGATGCGCGCCTTCAACCAACGCGAAGGTTTTACCCGCGCCAACGATACCCTGCCCAAAAAATTCTTCAAGCCACTTGGAGGGGAAGGCCCCACAGCCGGGGTTTCGCTGAGTGCTGAAGAGTTGGAAAGCTTCAAGGATTCTTACTACAAAATGGCGGAATGGGACCCCAGCACCGGCAACCCAACCGCGAAAAAGCTGAAAGCGCTTGAACTGGATTGGATCGAATTTTGATAGTGGGTACACGCATGTCCCTTGGAAAAATTAAACTTGGAGGTTCAAGTTGAGAGTTATTCATCACCCAATTTTAGGGGAAGCTAAACCCGGTGTAGAAGTTGAGATCACCGTGGATGGCAGGCCCATCCAGGCGGTCGAAGGCGAGCCCCTGGCTGCTGCCATGATCGCTTCCGGGATACAGATGTTTCGCTACACGGCCAAAACCCACTTGCCCCGCGGCATCTTTTGTGCCATCGGGCGCTGCACGGACTGCATGATGATTGTGGACGGCATCCCAAACACACGCACCTGCGTAACACCCGTCAAAAATGGCATGGTTGTGCAAACCCAGGACGGTTTGGGAAAGTTTGAGGATTAAATGATTGAGACCGATTTTGCAATCATTGGTGGAGGACCAGCCGGCCTGTCAGCAGCTATTGAGGCGGCCAACGCGGGCTGTAAGGTCACCCTGATCGATGAAAACTCACGCCCTGGCGGTCAGCTCTTCAAACAAATCCACAAGTTCTTTGGTTCCAAAGATCACTATGCCGGTACCCGCGGCATTGATATCGGCATCAAACTGCTCGATGATGTTGAAAAGGCCGGCGTGGATGTCATGCTGGATACAGTAGCCTACGGCATTTACCCCTCCAGTACAATCGGTGTGGTGCGTGGCGGCCAGAACTACCTCATCAAAGCCAAACGCACGCTCGTGGCCACTGGGGGGGTTGAAAATCCATTGCCTTTTCCTGGCTGGACCCTGCCCGGCGTGATGGGGGCAGGCGCCATCCAGACTATGGTCAACGTCAACCGGGTGTTACCCGGTGAAAATATTCTGATGGTCGGCTCGGGCAATGTGGGTTTGATTGTCAGCTATCAGCTTTTGCAGGCTGGTGCTAATGTGGAGGCGCTTATCGATGCTGCCCCTATAATTGGCGGTTACGCGGTACATGCCAGCAAGATTCGCCGCCGTGGGGTACCTATTTTCACATCCACAACCATCAAAGAGGCTCGCGGTGACAAAAAAGTGGAAGAAGCCGTATTGGTAGAACTGGATGAGAAGTGGAAGCCGATTCCCGGCAGTGAACGCACCGTGAGAGTGGATGTCATTTGCCTGGCGGTTGGCCTTTCCCCGCTTACCGAATTGGTGTGGATGAGCGGCGCTAAATTTACCTTCATTCCTTCGCTCGGAGGCCACCTGCCCCTGCACGACGAAAACATGCAAACCACCATCCCGGGCCTCTATGTGGCTGGAGACGTGGCTGGGGTGGAAGAAGCTTCCACGGCGGTTGAAGAGGGCCGCCTGGCAGGTGTGGCTGTAGCCCATTCACTGGGAAAATACACCAACGAGGACTCGATGAATCGTAAAATGGTCATCCGCGCCCGCCTGGACCAATTGCGTTCAGGCCCCTTTGGGGAAGGCCGCTTACAAGCCGTACAGGAACTGGTGAATCGAGGTAAGCATGACATTAATTAAG
>WOZB01000010.1 GCA_011620445.1 Anaerolineaceae bacterium
CTTGCCGGGCATGTACCAACTACCCTGGTAGGCTGTGTTGACAAAAACATCGACCTTTTCAGAAACGCCAGCAGCCAGGGCTTTGGCTTCTTCATAACGTGCGGCCATCTGGTCAAAAAGAATGCTTGCTTCAAGTTCCAAATTGTAGAAAGCGGCTATAAACTTACCCCACTCTGCTCTTCCAAGAGGCGAATTCTCAAGGTAATCCGCGTTCAGAACCAGGGTTTGTTTGGCTTCCTTAAGTTTGGCCTCTTCAAGAACTTGCGCGTTCATATAAGGCGCCATCAATATATCCGGGCTTAGTTCAATCACCTTTTCAAGGTTCAATTTGGCGCTGACGCCATCGCCGCCAACAACAGCAATCTTTCCGTTCTCGACATTCTTGCGAATGGTTTCGTTGAAGGTGTAAGTGCTGTCATCAATCCCAATGACTGTATCCAACTTACCAATCTGCTCGAGCATTGGGTAATAAGTCGAAGAGAGGCTAATAATTTTCTCAATCGGGGTTTGAATAATTATCGCATTCTGCTCTACAATGTCAGGACTGCTGCCTTTTAGCACCAAAGCATATTGGAGTGCTGTTGAGCTATCAGGACTCTTTACGCTCAACAGTTTGTAACCATCCTTGTATTCCAGATTGAAATACTTGGCATACTTAATTTCAACCGGGGGAGTTGAAGGGCCCACAGCAGGGGTAGTTGTGGCTTCTGCTGTCGGTTCTTCCGTCGGCTCCCCGGGAACTACCTGCTCAAGTGTGCTGGTCGGCTCAATTTGGTTAGGTGCGCTGGGGATTGCCTGACAAGCCCCTAAGATCAGAACTAAAAGGATAAGTAAAATGGAAAAAGTTTTTTTCATGGTCTCCTCGCCATTAAAAAATTAAACCCAACCTGTCTCAGATTGGGTTTAAGGAGTAAAGCCTGCGAGAAACCGCCTCCTTATCCGAGAAGGTTATGGATTTTTCCTGAGGCAGACTTCCTGACTAATGAGTGCTTAAAACAAGTCTCAATTTACAGTTGCGGTACAGTGTTGGACTTTCACCAACTTCCGTCTTTACTCCCTGGCTTCCGGGCATCGGGTTACCTCAGGTTTGGTTTTAAATGTGCTTTACAAAGATACCATTTTCTGGAAGCTCCGTCAATTCAGCTTGGACACTTTACCAATTTTTGTGTAGACACTTTACCAATTTTTGTGTTTGAAATGCTCCTTTAAGCGTAAACTTGTGCTATGCCAAAAGCAAGCCTGAATTCACTGACAGAGACTGACCTGGCTGCTTTTCAATCACTTCAAGCCGGTAACAATTGCGGTTTGCATGCCCTAAGCGCGGCCATCCGCTTGCTCACCAATGTCGAGATTGCTCCCCGTCAGCTGATTGAGGAGACTAATCGCCTCTGGTGGCGCGGTCGATTTTTCCGTGTTTTCCCCTCATGGGCTATCACCCCACAGCAGCTTTCCCGCCTGGCATATTACCTGGCAAAACGCGAAAACCTGCCAATTACCTCCCAGGTGCTGCATCTATCGACGCAAGTTCTTCAGAATTTACTATCTGATCGAAACCTGGCCTGTATAGTCACAATCTATTGGCTGCCGGGAAAAGCACCATCGATTTACCACTGGAACAGCCCTCAGAACGTCAACGAACATCATGGCCTGGAAGGTCACACTATGCTTTTTGCCGCCTACGACCCCTCCCATTACAACGGTGGAGTGAACACTCCCTGGGGTTTCATTAATTCTTGGGTTGATCGCAGCTCGGGTTTATTTTGGATGGAAAATGAAGCCTTTGAGAAATCGTGGGGCATTCCGCTGCCGGTAATCGGCCATCATGCTGCCACAATTCTCTCTCTCAACGAATAAGTCCCCAAATCGCATATATTTCTTACGCTATGAAACTGGAAAACTATTTTCAGGATTCTCACCCAAAATCTCGAGGGCTACTTGCCCACGCGTGAGATCCTGAAGGTCGTTAGTGAAAGCATCAAGGCGAGCCTTTTGCAGCCTTAGGCTCAATCTGACTTCATCAGTAAAGCTTTTATCCAGTTCTAACCCTTCGTATTTACCTGCTAAATTCAAGATCTGGTCAAACAAACTATAGGGTAAACGCAGGCTGATGTCGATAGTGTGCACCAGCCTGGCAATTTTTGTCTCTTTTAAGACAGCTTTGGCCGCTTCGGTGTAGGCCCTCACCAGACCGCCGGTTCCAAGTTTTGTACCGCCAAAATAACGCGTCACCACCAGGGCAACGTTCCCCAGTCCACTACCCTGCAGAACGCGCAGAACAGGCTGGCCAGCTGTTCCAGCCGGTTCACCGGCATCACTGGCATGCGTAATCACCGACCGTCCATGACCGATAATAAATGCCGGCACGTGATGGCTCGCATCCAAGTAGGCCAAACTGATTTCTTTGATAAAATCGCGGGCTGCCTCTATACTTTCAGCAGGAGCCAGCGAAGCAATGAAACGGGAATGTTCAACCTCAATTTCAGCCTGTGCCCTTCCCGCAGGAACTAAGCGATCCCCGGCTGCCAGGGCATCCGATTTTTTCGTCATGCAGCAATCATAAACGATAATCTGACCTATGCAGCCTATTCTGGATGTCATTTTCGATAGCCAATTTTGATTTATTATGCGGTTCTGAATCTCGGAGGGGCTCTAATTTACCTCGTCGATAAGCTGAAAACGATGGGCCCACGCTGGCGCATCTCCGAAAAGACCCTTCTGCTGCCTGCCGTGATTGGCGGTGCTTTCGGAGGATTGCTGGGGACGTTGGTTTTCATCCACAGACCTGCAACTCCAGGTTTTGGGCAATCAATGGCATCTTCGAAGCTTTGAACCAGCTAACTCACAAGAAATGGGTTGATCACCGTCCTTCCAATTTAATAAATCCACTTCCCATTTAACAAATCCACGACAAATCCACTTCGCCATTAACATATCACGGTTCTATCGTATATAATTGTTTAATTAAAATATATTGGCATTGATTGAGAGTTATGGTTGAAATAGAGCAGATCTATGAGATTAGGCCGCAGATCGCGGATGAGTTTCAGGTGGGTTCCTTTGAGCCCCGCACTGAAGCTATGCAGCGCGCCTGGGAATGGGGTAAAAAAGTTCATGGAGGCCAACTTCGGCTCTCCGGTGAACCTTACTTCGAAACCCATTGTGGCTGGGTGGCCGCCTTCGTAGATAAATTGGTCAATATCGAATCCTGGACCATCGCCGCCCTCCTGCACGACTCTATCGAAGACCGCGGTGGCACATTGGAAGAAATCCGCGACCTTTTCCCCGGCCAGTTGGGCCTTGAAGTTTCGCACATCATCGATGGCGTCACCAAGATGTCCAATCCGCGAGACGGCAGCAACCGGGAAATCGAAACCCTGCGAAAAATCGCCATGTTCCGCGACCCGGCAGTCTTTGTTGTCAAACTGGCGGACAAATCCCATAATTTGATGACCTTGCAGCACATGTCGGTTGGCAAGCAGTGGCAAAAAGCTACTGAAGCCATCCGCGCTTACGGTAAACTGGCCGGCATCCTTAATTGCTACCGCTGGCGCCGCTGGATCGAGGACATGGCTTTCCCTTATGCTGAATCCCAAGCCTATTCCAGGGTACGCTCACAAATTGACAGCGACCCCCGCCTAAATGTTGATTTCATCCGCTATTATCTTGGGGAACTCGGCAAGCTGATGCAGAGAGAAGACATCGATGGCCAGGTCCGTATCGTCGTTAATGGTTATTGGCAGTCCTGGGATAAATTGCAGCGCATGGCCAGAGCCCGGCGCACATCCCTGGAAAACTTCTCCGCCCTCAACGACCTGGTCAGTTTTCGTATGCTTGTGCGTTCTACGGAACTGGCAAAATGCTATCAGCTACTTGCCCGGGTCAACCAGTATTTTGGCAAAACTATTGACCAGGACCGTTTTGATGATTACCTGGCGGACCCTCAGAATGGATATCGTGCCATCCAGGTTACCAGTTGGGTGCCAGGTGCGGGTGCCATTGAAGTTGCCATCACCACTGAAGAATTCGAAGGTGAAAACACATGGGGCGTCATTTACTGCATCAACAATCAAAAACCCATCACCCAATACCGCCCTATCCAGGTGCTTACCCCTTACGGAGGCACGCGCTTCCTGCCTGAGGGCAGCACTGTACTGGATGGCGTTGCCGCAGTGCAGGAGTTCTACCTCGACAAAATCCATTCCGTGCTTGTTAATGGCGTTGAACGCAACCTCTATGACCCGTTGGATCCCGGCGATGTGATTGAGGTCATCACCACCGGCACCCACATCACACCAATCCCGGATTGGCTGAACCACAGCAATAGCTACACCGCCCGGCGCTTACGAACAGTACTGGCTATGGTGGGGCTCAAAAAAGCCAGTCGTGCTGGCAGGAAAATTATTCATCCCATCCTTGCCAAACGTGGCTTATTGGACCTTGAAGACGTACAGTCACTTGAACCCAGCCGCATCGAATCGCTGCTTGGATTGCTGGCCTGCGCCAACCTGGATGACCTCTATTCTGCTGTTGGGGATGATTCCATCTACATCAACGAGTTGGAGAATGCCCTCGACCTGGTCGGCATCTCACAAACCTCACTTGGGTGGACTACTGTGGAAGTAGAAGGTTCAGTCGACTCTAACCGTCCGGGTGCCCTGGCTTATTTTGCCAGCCTGGTAGGCGATGCTGGCGCCAACATCATCCGGACTGTCAACACAACTTCCGCGAGCGGTCATTTTTCACTGCGCATGGTCCTGAATGGCCTTAACGGGGAACAAAAAACAAAACTCCGTGATCTGTTTGACAAGAGCCGCTTCCCGCTCATCAAGGTAGAAATCGTTTAGTCCCTGCTGATTTACAGTTGAATATTATTGAATATAGATTCGGGGGAGGCGTTCGGCCAGCCCGCAAGTTACCTCATAATTGATGGTTTTCCAGCGTTTGGCTACTTCATCCACCGTGATGGCCTGCTTGCCCTGGCTGCCGATCAACACCACTTCATCGCCAACTTTTACACCCTTCACCCTGTCAAGCTGTAACATACATTGATCCATGCACACTCGCCCTACTACGTTGACGCGTTTACCGCCTACCAATACTTGTTGGTGGTTCACCCGGCGAAAACCGTCACCATAACCAATCGGGATGACACCGATGGTTTCATTCCGCGTAGTGGTATAGATCGAGCCGTAACTGATGCCTTGTCCAGGGGGAAACTTGTGTATCTGGATAATCCTGGCTTTCCAAGATAAAGCCTGTCTGAAGGTTTTATCTAGTTCCATGCTTGGGGCTGGCGCCATTCCGTAGAGAACGTCTCCTGGCCGCACCAAGTTATACCAGGATTGGGGGAAATTGAAAATTGCAGCAGAATTGGCAGCATGGACTACACCAGGTTTCAATCCTTCAGCATCGAGCTCGGCCAGAACTTCCTCAAATCGGGCGATTTGCTTTGGTGTACTGGGGTTGTCGGGTTCGTCGGCCCGGGCGAAATGCGTGAAGATGCCATCCACACTAATAGGGCTGTCTTGCAGACTCTTGAGAAAAGGTTTCACGTTCTGCGCTTCCATACCCAGGCGGCCCATGCCTGTTTCAACCTTTACATGGGCATGCAAGGTACCACCCAGCATTTTGGCGTATTCGATATATTGCTTGGTCAGGTTTTCATCAATGAGTGAAACCGTGATGTTCTGTTCGATGGCTTCCGGAATTTTGGCTGGCGGTGTGTAACCCAGGACCAGAATTTTGGCTGATATCCCTGCTCGTCGCAATGTCAGAGCCTCTTCGGTTCGAGCCACCCCCAACCAGGTAGCCCCGCCAGCGATGGCGGCCTGGGCGCAAGGCCTTGCCCCGTGCCCATAAGCGTTTGCCTTGATCACAGCCATCACTTCTGTCCCGGTTAACTGCTTGATCCGGGCGGTATTGTCGTGAATGGCATTTAAGTCAATTTCTAACCAGGTGGAATAGCTGTTTATTTCCATGCTTGTGAAAACCTGCAAGAATTATACCTTGCGGGAGATTAATGATTTTAAGGATTTAGCGGAACTAATTTGCCGATGACTACGTAACGCGTGTCTTCTGTTGCGTAATCGCAGGTGAACAAAGAAACGATTCTGTCTTCTTCAGAAAGGACAACCTCGCTCTGGAAATTACTTAATCGTCTGGCTTCGCTAATGTATTGTTCCCTGGCTTCCTGAGTGTCAAAATTGAAGTCAATTTGGCCGATTTTCTGCGGTGTCGTCATATAAGCCGCAAATACATCCACCCGGTAAATCTGCTCCGCGGTAAGCACGTAAATGGTATTGTGGTCAGGAAAATAGTTGGGATCTTTGTAGCGTTCGAGGTCATTGAACATCGAACCATCTTTCGTATTGTGGCCATAAATGAGCGTGTGTCCATCGCTGAAATCGCGTCGGTTGCGATAGTCCATAAAAATAGAACCCAGCTTATTCACCTCGTTGCTCACCAGTCGGGTGAGATAGTAAGCGTTGTCTCTTCCTTGCACAAATGGATAGCTGATTTGAGTATTCTCACTGAAAATCCAACCAATGGCATCCGGGTTGATACTTGTTAGGCGATCAAAGTTAATATTCAGCAATTTTCGTATACGCTGGTAATCCAATTGGTCAGCAGAGGGCGTTTCAGCCGGCTCGCTGCTTGAAAGGCTCGCGGAATGACCAGTTTGAGAATTTAGCTCCGGTACCGCCTGCGTTTGAATAGTCATCCGAGAATCCACTTGATCAGTTCCCGAATTATTCACATTCATGATGACGGTATTGGCTATCTCAGCATAAGCATCCACCCCATGCCGATAGACCTGGTATTCCCTGTAGAACAAAAACCCACTGACCATCGCAATCAGCAGAAAAATAAAACTAATTCCGCGCAGAATCAGAGTTTTGGTTAAGGAATCGTTTGGGCTTTGATGACTCGAAGGTTTGTTGGTCATGTCCATCCGGGGCTAACAAAAGGATTGATTTGTACCTATCCTCCCGCTATTCTATCGCACAAATCCAGGCAATTTTTCAAACCCCCTCGCTTGCCCTGCCTTCAAGCCTTGTGATAAACTCGAAGCGTTAAATGAAAATATGCTTAAAAAGCTTTTTGCGAGGTAACCGATGACCAATGTAAAGACTGCCTATTTGGATGCACTAAAAGACAGAATCCTTGTCTTTGACGGTGCTATGGGCACTTCGCTTCAATCAATGAAACTCGGTCCTGCAGAATTCGGCAGCCCGGATTTGGTCGGCTGCAATGACGTGCTGGTACTCAACTACCCAAGCGCGGTCGAGGAAGTGCATCGGTCCTTCATGCAAGCAGGAGCCGACGTGCTAGAGACGGATACCTTCCGTGCCAACCGCCTAACGCTGGCTGATTATCATCTTCAAGACCGCACAATCGAGCTCAATCGGGCTGCAGCCAGGTTGGCCCGCCGCGTGGCTGATGAATTTTCTATGCCTGATCGCCCGCGTTTCGTGGCTGGCTCCATCGGCCCTTCAGGCAAATTGATCTCAACAGATGACCCTCAAATGTCCAATATCAGTTTTGATGAACTGGCTGAGATTTTTCGCGAACAAGCCCGCGGGCTCATACAGGGTGGTGTGGATCTTCTGCTTATAGAAACTTCCCAGGATATTCTTGAAGTCAAAGCTGTCATCGAGGGTATTCACCGGGCCTTCAAGGATGAAGACACGATCCTCCCCATCCAAGCACAGGTCACTCTTGACCTGACTGGCAAAATGCTGCTCGGCACGGATATCAGTGCGGCACATTCAATTTTGGAGGGCATCGGCGTCAGCGTCATCGGCATGAATTGTTCCACTGGCCCTGATCAGATGCGACCTTCCGTGGAATACCTGTCAGAACACTCCAATTTGCCCATCTCCTGCATCCCAAATGCTGGTCTTCCCATGAACGTCAACGGCGAAGCGGTTTATCCAATGGAAGCAGGACCCTTCTCGGATGTATTGGCAGATTACGTCAAAACTTACGGTGTACGGGTGGTCGGTGGATGCTGCGGCACCAAGCCGGAACATATTCAAGCCCTGGTCACAAAAATTCAGGGGCTTCAGCCCAATCGGCGCCAGGTTGAGCCGATTCCGTCGCTGGCTTCATCCACTCAGGCAGTTGCTATTGAGCAAATCCCGGTGCCTTTCATCATTGGTGAACGTTTGAACGCCCAGGGTTCACGAAACTTCAAAAAGATACTAATGGCTGAGGATTACGAAGCCATGGTTCAGTTGGCACGTGACCAAGTAGATACAGGAGCTCATGGCCTGGATATCAGCGTAGCCCTAACTGAACGCTCGGATGAAAAAGAAATGATGACGCGCCTGGTCAAACGCCTGACGCTCGAAGTACCTGTTCCACTCATCATAGATTCCACTGAACCGGATGTAATCGAAGCCGCCCTGCAGATTATCCCGGGCCGTTCGATGATCAATTCAACCCATTTTGAATCAGGCGAAGCCAAAAGCCGCCGGATCTTCAAGATGGCAAAGGAATTTTCAGCAGCTGTCTTATGCCTGACCATCGATGAAAAAGGCATGGCTAAGACTGCCGAACGCAAGCTTGAAATTGCCCAAAGGCTGCACAATATGGCCGTGAATGAGTTCGGTTTGCGCCCAGAGGACCTGGTTTTTGACGATCTTACCTTTACCCTTGCCACTGGCGAGGCCGAATATGCGGATTCAGCCGTTGAAACCCTGAAAGGGCTCACGCTAATCAAGCAATCTTTGCCAGGTGTGCACACCTCACTGGGTGTCAGCAACGTTTCTTTTGGCCTTTCACCGGCAGCACGCAAAGTTGTCAATAGCATCTTCCTTTACCACTGCACGCAGGCCGGCCTTGATATGGCTATCGTTAATGCTGCCCAGATAAAACCCTATGCTGAAATCCCCCAAGACCAGCGGGATCTGGTTGAAGCTTTGGTTTTTAATAAGAATGATCATGCCCTTGCAGATTTAATTGCATATTTTGATGAACATAATGTTCAGGATGACGGTGCGGATGCCAAAGCCGATCCGTTTGAAGGTCTTGGTCCCGATGAACGCCTAAAGAAACGCGTCCTCACCCGTCACAAACAAGGTGTCGAGACTGATATCGACGAACTGCTGGCACTTGATCCGCAAAAGACTGTAGGTGAAAAGGCTGTTGGCATTCTCAATAATGTCTTGCTGCCTGCTATGAAAGAAGTGGGGGATCGCTTCGGTGCCGGAGAGCTGATTTTGCCTTTCGTCCTTCAGAGTGCGGAAGTCATGAAAAAATCCGTCGGTTATCTGGAAAACTTTCTGGATAAAGCCAGCGGCACATTCAAAGGCAAACTTGTGCTGGCTACCGTGTATGGTGATGTGCATGACATCGGCAAAAACCTTGTAAAAACCATCCTCAGCAATAACGGATACGAGGTGGTTGACCTTGGCAAACAAGTGCCGGCTGAGGAGATTATTAAGACTGCCGTGGAGCAAAATGCGGATGCGATTGGCCTTTCAGCATTGCTGGTTTCAACCAGCAAACAGATGCCTTTCATCGTCAATGAACTGCAGCGCCGCAAGCTCAAGATCCCCGTTCTGATTGGTGGGGCGGCCATTAACCCGCGCTTCGGATGGCGTATCCTCCAAACCGAGGATGGCGAGTTCTATGCCCCTGGCGTGTTTTACTGTAAGGATGCTTTTGAAGGCCTTTCCGTTATGGATAAGCTTAGCCGTCCTGAATCGCGGGCTGCTTTGATTGCCGACACCCGCAGAAAAGCGGACCATGAACTGGGTGTAGCAGCTCAGGCGGATAAGCGTCCGAGCACTAGCAGAAAGAGCAGCGTTAAACCAGCTGAATTCATTCCAGAAGTCAAAACCTGGGGTCCCCGGGTTGTTAAAGATATCCCGCTGCAGGCAGTCTCACCGCATCTGAACCTCAATGAGCTTTATCGCCTCTCCTGGGGTGCCAAGAACACTCACGGACAGGCTTGGGTAGACCTTCAGAAGGAATTTGACCTCCGTCGTGACCGTATGCTAGCCCAGGCTCAAAAAGAAGGTTGGTTAAAACCCCAGGCAGTCTATGGTTACTGGCCTGTGCTCGCGGACGGGGAAGAACTCATTATCTTTGACCCCGAATCGATTGTCAACTCAAGCCCAAGAGAGCTAACCCGGCTCTCATTGCCCCGTCAGGCAAGCGGTGAAGGGCTTTCCCTGGCGGATTACTTCCTGGAGCTCGGTTCGGATCATTTTGATGTGCTTCCTTTGCAGGTGGTTACCGTGTCTGATGTTGCAGGCAAACGCATCGCCGAGCTTGAAGCCATAAATGACTATTCTGAATCGTACTTCACGCACGGCCTGGCTGTTCAGATGGCCGAAGCCACCGCAGATTACCTCCATAACCATATTCGCAGGGAGCTTGGCCTGCAGCCGACCCAGGGTTTGCGATATTCCTGGGGGTATCCTTCCATCCCTGATCTACCCGACCATGCCAAGGTCTTCGAGCTGCTTCCAGCTACGGAAGCCCTTGGGATGACCCTTACCAGCGCTTTCCAGTTGGTACCGGAACAATCAACAGCCGCTATGATCCTGCACCATCCTGAAGCCCGTTACTTTAACGTCGGCATTAGCCGGGTAGACCAATTATTGAGCTGAAGGAACTATTTAGACTTCATGAGCGTCACTCTATAGAGCCTGCAAAACCAGGCCTGTTAAGCGTGTAAAATTATCTTCGAGGTGCAATATGAAAAAGATTTCTTCGCTTCTCCTGCTTGCCATGGTTTTTGTGCTCGCTATTTCTGCCTGCGTACCTGTGCCAGCGGTTTCAAACGACAGCATCCAGACCCAGGCTGTCATGACCCTGACGGCAATGGCCAGCCTGGAGTCTACCGAAACCGCCACACCACAGCCCACTGAAACCCAACCGACTTCCACCGCCGAGCTGACCAAAGAAGTTACCGCGATTGGTCCAGATAACTTCCCCGAAGATGTCAACCCGCTTACGGGTGAAAAGGTGGATGACCCCGCTCTTCTCAATCGGCGTCCGGTGTTAATCAAAGTCTCTAACTTTCCCGCTTCTGGACGACCGCATGCTGGGCTTTCTTCAGCGGATATCGTCTTCGCTTATGCCATGCCTGGCTCGATGAGCCGTTACATTGGTCTTTACTATGGTAAGGATGCCAAGCAAATCGGTCCAGTGCGTTCCACCCGTCTCATCGACCCGGAGATCGTTCAGCTTTACCAAGGGGTGCTGGGTACCAGCGGTGGGGATGCAGTCAACGTACTCCCCAAGCTTTACAACCTGCTTGGAAACCGCTACGTTTTCCAAGGGCTCTGCCCAGGTATTTGTGACGATGGCCACGGTTGGGTCACAACTGTATTCGGTGATTCGGCAGCCATCACACAGTTTAGAGTAGCTAACGGCGAAGTACCTCAAAGATATGATTTGACCGGTACCCTCTTTGACAAGGTAGCCCCTTCTGGCGGTACCGATACTCCCAAAATCAGTTTCAATTTCAGCTCGGCCGACAAAAGCGACTGGACTTACGATGTTGCAACTGGAAAATACCTGCGATGGATTGATAATGCACCCAATTACGAAGAAATGATCCCTCTTGTGGATCGTCTCACTGAAAAGCAGTTGGCCTTCTCCAACGTAATTATCATTGAAGCCAACTACGGCTGGTATGACAACAATCTCTTCACCACTGATATGCTTGGCAATATAGCAGGGCAAAAAGCCAAATTCCTACGTGATGGCAAACTCTACGAAGGCACCTGGAGGGTCACGGATCCTAACAAACCCATCCAGTTCTTTGACAGCCAGGGAAATCTCTTCCCACTTAAACCTGGTAACACCTGGATCAACATCACGGGCATTAACACCGAATACACTACTGACAATGAGGTTCCGGTTATCAATTTCAGAGAGCCAGGTTTGTAAGCCTTAGTATGCGGACTCTGGTCCTTTCTGACATCCACGCAAATCTGACTGCGCTTGAAGCTGTCATCCAGGACGCGGCCAGATTTGACCGCGTCTTTTGTCTGGGTGATGTGGTTGGCTACGGCCCCGACCCTAATGAGTGCATCAGCCTTTTACAGACCCTGCCTCAACTAGATGTCATTATGGGTAATCACGATGCCGCCCTGTGTGGAATCATTGATATCAACAGGTTCAATTATGAAGCTCAACGAGCCCTGAATATACAGGCTTCTATGCTCTCCGCAGCCAGCCGAGATTGGTTGGAACTACTGGATATTGAGAAAGACATTTCCGAAATTCACATGGCGCACGGCAGCCCCCGGGAACCCATATGGGAATACCTCACCAGCAATTATCTTGCCCTTGCGAACTTTCCAGCCTTTAGTTCTCAAATTTGCCTGGTCGGACATACACATGTTCCCAGCATTTTTGAACTCAACAATGCACACAAGGTGCGCCTCTTGCTTCCTAAACAGGGCGATTTGTGGCGTTCCTCAAAGCGATTCATTCTAAACCCGGGTTCAGTTGGCCAGCCTCGTGACGGCAACCCCAGGGCTTCTTATGTCCTATTTGATGATGAGGAGCAAACCTGGCAGTTTCGCCGGGTCGCGTATGACATACCTGCTGTACAGAATCGCATGCGCGCGCTCGGCCTGCCTTCCAAACATGTTGAACGCCTTGAAAGAGGTGCTTGAGGTCAAGGAACTATTTGCAACGGACATTCGTTAACATTCTGTAAGTAGTTATCAACCAGAATAGGAGAGAAATGAAGAAGAAATTGTTTCTAGTTTTTATTGGCCTGATCCTAACACTCAATGCATGTGCGGCAAAGTCACAAAGCCCCGAACTGGTAGCGCCGATGCCAGCTGACCGCGCATCTTCCGTGAATTACGGAAAAGGTGTAGAAGCCCCAGCAGCAGCATCTTTCGCCCCTCAGGAATCGGCTTCCAACCAGGCAGCAAGCGTCGAGCGTATGGTCATCCGTACCGCTTCCATGAGAGTTTCCGTAGCCGATCCTGCCCAATCCATGCAAGCCGTTCAGGCATTAGCCAATACACTCGGTGGATATGTTGTCAGCTCTGAGGTTGGCAACACCAGCGACAGTGCCGGGGTAATCTACACTACCAGCTCCATCACCATCCGCGTTCCTGCTGAAAAGCTTGATGAAGCCATGGCCAAAATTCGAAGCATGGCCGCTGATGCTAAAACCGGGGTTATCTCCGAAAGTGTATCGGGTCAGGATGTTACGTCTGAATATGTCGATTCCGAATCTCGGCTGAATAACCTGAAGGCTGCTGAAAAACAATTGCAGGAATTGCTTGATAAAGCCACTGACCTGCAGTACACGGTAGAAATCTTTAGAGAGCTGACCGAAATCCGCGGCCAGATTGAAGTGCTGCAGGGGCAGATGAAATATCTCAAAGAATCTTCCCAGCTCTCAGCCATTTCGGTTTGGTTTATAGCTGAAGCTTCCCTCAAGCCGATTGAAATTGGCGGCTGGAAGCCCGAAGGTGCCGCTCGCGAAGCCCTGCAAGCGCTTATCAATGCTGCCCAGGGTTTGGGAACCTTCCTGATCTGGTTCGCCATCGCCTGGCTGCCCTTCCTCATCCCCTTGGGTTTAATAGCTTACTTTATCATCAAGGCAATCAACAAGGCCAGAGCAAAACGGTTGGCTGAGAAACAAAAGGCTTACTACTACCCCCAGCCGGTGCAAGCTTACCCAAGCAACCAGCCATCTACACCGCAGGAACCGGAACAAAAGTAAGATGTAAGCAACCTCACAAAAGACCACCTGGCGGTGGTCTTTTTAATGATTTTTCAATGAGAGTCTGAATTGGGCGTCCCCTTCAATTTTTGCCCTGAAATAATAGACGTTTTCTGCTGCAGCCGTGCTCCAGGCGATTTCATTCTCATCCTGAAGGATTAGCTTTGGAGGTCTGGGCAGCCAAAGGAATATTTCACCCTGGGCGAGCCTGCCGAGTTCAACTTTAAATGTCAGCTGATTGCCTGTCTCCTGCCAGCTCCTGACCTCAAAACCCTGGCTGAAATGAAAATCACTTCCCAGATAGAGGCATCCGCCATTCAGTTCATGGAGAGTCAACAATTTCACGCCGTGCCTGGGTACTGCCTGAAGCGTTAAGTCTCCTTGCCACCTATAAACCTCGCCGCTCCAGAACTCCCGGGCGATCCAGGTTTTTCCGGTTGGAAAGCCCCAATCTGTCGGCCGGAATAACATGTCCTTTGCTCTGTCTTCCCAATTAAAGATGGCTACAACCGGCCAGGCACCGGCCGCGGTGCGCAATTCCTGTTTGAGCATAAAGGGTTCTTTGCGCTCAAAGCGATCCAACACCTGGGGCTGGCTGGGGATCACCGGTAAAAGTGCCCGGATAATCGCCTTTCGCTCCTCGCTGAGCGTTGAGATGCGGTCCGAAACTAAAATTGCTCCGCCAGTCATGCCGATAGTGCTTGCCAGACTGTGAATCTCATCTAAATTGAGATTTGAATCTTCACGCACCAACAAGCAATCCGGATCATTCCCCCACCAGAATCCATCCAGTTCCGACCTGGAAATCATGTTCCGGATGGCATTACGAGCGCTGGGCATGTTCCTTTCATTTTTGAAAAAGCGCTGGTGACCGAAGTAGGAAGGCTCCCAATCCGGGCTCACATCCGCGCTGATGCGCATGTAGTCCATCAAACCAATGGCGGGTCCCAGGGGGCATCCGCAGCCCAGAAGCTGGGTATCATTACCAGCAGCCAGGCGAATTCGCTCCAGTCCCTGTCTTAAAACCTGGGCTCGGGTGAAAGTTGGGTTTTGGTAGCGCCCTTTCAAAGCCGCGGCATATAAAAAGTCCAGTTTCAGGTATTTAAATCCCCAATCTTGCACAGAGGTGCGGATGACTTCTTCGGTGAAAGCCATGGCTTCTGTATTTGTAAGGTCCAAAGCCTTTCCCAGTCGGTTCCAGACAAAGCCCGAATTCGCGGGCTTCCCCCACTTATCTCGCAGCAGCCAATCCGGATGCTGTTTGACCAGTCCAGAATTAGCTTCAACAATATAAGGTGCCAGCCAGAGCCCGGGGATGAAACCTTTGACTTCGATTGCCTGCGCCAGCGGTTTGACCCCATTTGGAAAGCGTTTTGAAAACGCCAGCCATTCCCCCGCACTTTTTTCGAAGCCGTCATCAATCTGTACCAGCTTGAGGGGAATAGATTCCCGCGCATGGTCAATTTCTTCAAGGTTCTCAAGGATGTCATCATTCGTCACATTCTGGAAGTAGTAATACCAGGAACACCAACCCACTGGTGCTGCTCCTCTCGAGCGCACTTCATTTTCGCGTGAAACGGTTTGCAGATAAAGCTTAAACGGTAGTTTAGACCGTAAATTGGTGAAACTAAAACTGGCCCAGTCCGTTTGGAAATGATTACCAGGGTCGAGCCGTAAGCCGTCGCTGTTGGCCCAGATGGCCAGTTCAGAATGCCTGCCAATGTGGGTTTCAATCGATCCAAAACTTTCTTTTTGGGCCAAATACCCAGCTACCAGGCCGTCTTGGGTGGTCAGGTTTCCAAGGCAGGCGAACATATCAGCAGAAAAGTGGTTGGGCGTATGCGTGATTGGCGTACCCGGGTTAACAATCATCGGGTTGGCGATCGCCCCCATCCGTGACCGATCCTGTCTATCTCCCAATCGGAAGCAAGCCGTGGGCGACCAGGACTGCCAGCCATTCGAGTAAAAAACCGGTTCCATTTCTTCCGAACCCAACTTCAACTTTCCGTATTGAATAATGCCAGCAAAAATGCGTTCAGGCCAGATGGCTTGCTGTCCCTTGTTGACCAACTTTTCGCGAACTAAAAGTATGGCCTGGTCCACCATCAGTCCAAGCTCGATAACAAAATCGACCTGATGCAAATTATCGTGGTAGCTCAATTCAAAACCCTCAAATTGAGACTTACCAGGTCCCGCATGGCGCAGTGGGTTTACTGCCTTTAGCTCAAGAAACTCCGCAAAAATCGGCCTTCCCTGGTCAAGCTGGTATGCGAGCCAGGCTTCTTCAATCGTTATCTTGGGGTTTTCAACTGAGCACAGACTATAAGTGCCTCGTTCAGGAACAATTTCAAGCCTTAGTCCCTTGTGTTCCAGGCTGAGCATCAGCCCTCCCAGATACTGAGCACTTGGTCAAACGGAATTGGACCGCCTCTCAGCAGTCGGATATCACCTTCCAGGCATTGCACAATAGTGGAACCATTTCCACCCTGGATTACCCCACCATCCAGTATCAAGTCCACCCGTCCATTCAGTTGCTCCATAACCCCTTCCAGGTTACGAGGATTTGCCTGGCCAGAAATGTTGGCACTGGTCACAGCCAGCGGTCCAATTTTCTGGAGCAGCGCAATTGTGAAAGGGTGGTCTGGCATGCGAACCGCTACGCTCGAATACGGAGTCAGTTCTTTAGGTAAATCGCTCTGTTTTTCAAGCACCAGGGTTAATGCGCCAGGCCAGAAAGCATGCGCGATTCGTAATACTCGGGGGTCAATCAAACGCACTACTTTTCGAAGCTGTTCCATGCCACCAATAAGAAGCGGTATGGCCTTTACGGCTGGACGTTCCTTGGCAAGGTAAATTTTTTGGAGTGCGTGGCTATTACGTGGGTCGCAGGCAATACCGTATAATGTATCCGTTGGGATAACGATGATGCCGCCATTCTGGATTGTTTTTTTAGCCGTCCTGATGGCATTCTTTTCGTCGATTGAAATTACAGTCGTTCCGGGCATCACAACTATACCTCTTCAATGCGCAGTAATCTATCCAGGCCTGCTAAATCCTGGAGGATAGTTATGTCGGCCTGAGGATAATACTTCTTTGCCAATTTCTCAAGTTCCGAAGCCTTATCCGTTTGAAATTCATAGAGTAATAACGCAGGCCTCTTAAGATGAAATTTACTTTCGCGTAGGCTGCGTTCGATTAATTGCAGGCCTGACTCGCCGCCGTCCAATGCCAATTTGGGTTCATACGGAAGACTATTAACATCCGAGAGTTCCGCGCTGGGAATGTAGGGCAAATTGGCGCAAACCAGGTTGTACGTTCCGCGCACATCCGCGAACAAATCGGACTGTACGAAGCGGATGCTGTCGTCACATTGCTGGACAACAGCATTTTCCATCGCCACCATCAGGCTCTTCATACTGATATCCACCGCGCACATCTGCAGGTTGGGGCAATTCTTCACCAAACTCACGACCACGCAGCCGCTGCCCGTCCCCAGATCGATGCCCTGCCTGGCATCGGGGTGATTTTTCAACCAACAAAGTGCTTCTTCAACCAGCAACTCAGTCTCAGGCCGCGGAATTAGCACATCCTTATTAACTTTGAAATCCAATCCAAAAAAAGCTTGCTTCCCCGTCAAGTAGGGTAAAGGCTCACCTTTTACCAGCTGGGCGGTCAAATTCGAAAGCTCTAGTATCTGACGCTGTGAGAGGTAGAGGTCTGGATGTGCCAACACCCAAGTTTTGGATTCATTCAGAATATGGGCAAGTAATACTAGGGCATGATCATGCGGCCGTTCCACTTCACGGGAAAGCCTGAGGGTCTGCTCCCTCAGCATCGATGCAGAGCGGCAACTATCCATTAGCTTCGAAATTGGCAAGCCGTTCTGCTTCGTCCGCCAATTGCAGTTCGGTGATGAAGGTATCCAGATCGTAGCCAGCCATGACTCCATTTAGGTTGTAAGAAGATACATTAATGCGATGGTCTGTGACCCTGGACTGTGGGTAGTTGTAAGTGCGGATTTTTTCGGAACGTTCGCCAGTGCCGATCTGTGACTTGCGCGATGCAGCCACTGCGTCCTGTCGTTTTTGGACCTCAAGATCGTAAAGTCGGGCCCTCAGCACGCCCATCGCGCGCATTTTGTTCTGCAGTTGCGAGCGCTCATCCTGGCAGGCAACCACGATGCCTGTCGGCAAATGGGTGATGCGCACAGCAGTCTGGTTTTTCTGAACATTTTGGCCGCCAGCTCCAGCCGAGCGGAACACATCAATATTCAAATCTGACTCGGGGATCTTGATTTCCACTTCCTCAACCTCAGCCAGGACGGCTACCGTCACTGTCGAAGTATGGATTCGGCCTTGTGCTTCCGTTTCGGGTACACGCTGCACACGGTGCACTCCGGATTCAAATTTGAATCGTGAGTATGCGCCCTTACCCTTGACTGAAAAGGTTACTTCCTTGTAACCCCCCAGCCCGGTTTCACTCCCAGAAAGGATTTCGGTCTTGTAATTGTGTTGGTCGGCGTAATGCAGGTACATCCGAAGCAAGTCTGAGACGAATAACGAGGCTTCGTCGCCGCCGGTACCAGCTCGAATTTCGATGATGACGTTGCGATCATCCCGGGGATCCTTGGGTACCAACAAAGTCTTGATTTTCTTCTCAAGTTCATCTTTATGGGCTTGGAGTTCCGGCAATTCAGCCTTAGCCATTTCTCTCA
>WOZB01000145.1 GCA_011620445.1 Anaerolineaceae bacterium
TCGATCTGGCCATTCCAAACCATGGCATAGGTTTCATCAAGGCTCTTGGTGCAGACCGAGAGAAACTCATCCTCATCCTGTTTCAGCGGCGCTGCGAACAAGCCCTGGGCCAGAAAACAGCGCATATATTCGGTGGAATAACCAGCGGCCATATAGAAACCGCCTATGAAGCGCAAATTCTGGCAATCCATGCCAATTTCTTCCCTGAGCTCACGCCGGGCAGACAGCAAGGCATCCTCACCTTTTTCCATGACCCCTGCCGGAAATTCCAGCAATTGAGCTTCCGCACCAATGCGGTACTGGGAGACAAAATACACCTGGCCGGCTGCATCTACGGGCAGGATGGTGACTGCATCCGCATGGTCCACCAGGTCATAACTGCGTTCACGTCCGTCTGGTAGCCTAACGCTCACTTTTACAATGTCAAAAACATGGGCTTGCAGGATTGTCTCTTTGGAAAGCAGCGTGGTTTTTTTCACACTGCCACCTTCTCTACTGGCAGCCAGAGTTCCATCTCATAATCGGGTTTGTTCAGATCCCCTGGTAAGTAGTGTTCAATATCCGGTAACAAACTCATACGGACTCCGACATCAGCGATTAAATTTTCAGCCTTTTTGTAGCCTTCCTGGATGCACTGTGGAACAGGACCCTTGCAGGGCACAATGAGGTAATCGGCCGCGGAAACATGCAGCACTTCAGCCCCTGCTTCCAGGGCAGGCGCGATCGAGTCCACCGCCAGGCCGGCCAGATAACGGAAACGAGGTTCCTTGCTTTTTGCGTAACAAACACCCAAAGACTGGCCTTGACCGGCTTTTACAAGCTTCTCAAAAAGTCCGGATGTGAAGAGCTTATCCCATAGTTCAGAAATTTTTGGATCACCAGAAAAGGTGACAATCGATAAACCTGCAACGTTGAACGCTTCTTTATGCACGACATTTGCTTTCAAGCCAAGCCTCCCAACAGATTTGTTGCTTGAATTTTACCCCCGCAACCTTTTTAGCGGGCAAGAGGTGAAAATTCGGAAAAAGGTCAACGAACTTTAGCTGTGCAGATACCCACATACACAAAATCGCGTTCAGGGAGACCCAAAGTGCCTTTGGGGTCTAAGCTGGCAAGATTAATAAATATTAAGGCAGTATCAGTGTTTTTGTGCCATCTGGCAAGTCATTAGACTTCAGATTATTAGCCTGCATGACTTCTTCAGGATAGACATCACCGTACCAACAGGCTACTTCAGAGGCTGTGGTCTCACCGGTGATCATATAGGTATCCGGCCTGGTATAGCTGTTAGCCTTGCGGTCACCGGGGAATTCACCCGTGGTGGGGATTTTCAACTTGTCGCCAATAGCCAGCATGCCCGGATCCTCCATCTTGTTGATGGAGATGATGTCATCAGGGTTTACGTTGTAGCGCCGGGCCAGGCAGAGGACAGTTTCGCCTTTGGCAACTGTATGCTCAGCGGGTTTGGTGGCCACAAATGGAGCGCCCGCCTGGTTGGTGGGGGTCGGTTGGGTGCCGATAGGTGCCAGGGTCGGTGGAATTTGGGTGACGACTACCTTTGTACCCTGAGCATTGGTCACGATTGAGGTGGGCATATTGAATTTGGAAATAACAGCTTGCGCGGTTTGCGTAGCAGCAATGCCATTAGGGTCAGCAGGTGGTAATGGGGTTTGCGATCCGGACGTCGTTACCGGTATGGCGACCGGAGCTTTTGAAGCCGGACGCTCACATGCCACCAAGGCCAACATCAGGATGGCCAGCAGCGCCAGGTAAAACCAGATTTTCTTTTTCATGAGAAGCTCCTTGTAAAACAGTTACTAAGCAATTACATGCAACTAACGTGCCAGCATAGCCAGATCAACACTTGGGCAGAGCCCATTGTCTATATTTTGGGATAATGTGGCACAAAAAAAGCTCCTGCGAGCAGGAGCCTTTTATAAAACATACTGGAATTAGATCTTCTTTAGGACGGGAAGGCCAGAGGCCAATTCGACGACAGTCTTGCCAGCGGGTACTTTTTCCACTTCCTGACCCTTGCGGATATCCGTAGCGAAGTAGAAGAGTTCAGTCTCTTTGCCGGAAGCGCGCTTGACAGTCTTTACATGGAGGAAGTATTCCTTACCCTTTGAGTTCTTGAATTTGTATGCCATTTTTCTTTTCTCCTTTGTTAGAATATGACTTTCAAAGAAAATATAACGAGAAAAAACTCAAATGTCAAACTGTGAAGGCTATTTTGTGCATACTCATCTAAATTTCAAGCCATTTGGCCGTTTTTTCGGGTAAATTGAGCACTGAACCCTCGTCGACGGTGCATCGCGGTAGCGATTCCATGAACAATCTGCCATAGCTTTTGCTCGTCACACGCTTATCCAGAATGACCACCACCCCCCGGTCGGATTGCGTTCGAATGAGGCGGCCAAAACCCTGCCTGAAGCGCAGGATAGCCTCGGGCAATCCGTATTCATTGAAAGGGTCTTCAAAACTTTCCGCTCGGGCGGCCACGATGGGGTCTGAAGGCACATCGAAAGGCAGCTTGGCAATAACCAGAACGGAGAGCGCCTCCCCCGGAACATCTACACCTTCCCAGAACGCCCTGGTGCCTAAGAGTACGGCCTTTGGAGTTTCCTTGAAAACTTCAAGAAGCGCAGTAGCCGAAGCACCTTCGCCTTGTTCAAAGAGGGTGATGCCCATCTTTGAGAGTTGCGGCTCGATGGCTTTGGCGGTTTTTTGCAGCTGGGCATAAGAGGTGAACAGCACCAACATGCGCCCTTCACTGGATTTGCTGATGCGCACGATGCAATCGTTAATGACTTTTTGGTGCCCGAAGGCATCTACAGGTTCCGGAATATCTCTCGGGAGCAGAATTAGGGCAGAATTTTCGTAATCGAAAGGAGAGCCTACAGTAAGTTCGTTGGCTTCGTCAGCATTCAAGCGCCGCCGCAGATAATCGAATTCTCCATGGGTGGTCAGTGTGGCTGAGGTCAGCACCACGCTGGCTTTTTCATGCCAGAGGTATTTTTCCATCAAACCGCCAATGTTTAGCGGAGCCACTTGGAGCGTCAGGCGGTGCTGCAAGGGGTCCAGTTCCACCCAGTAGATCTGGTCCGAGCGCGGGCTCATGGTCAAACCTTCAACCTGTTGTTTCATTTCTTCCAGGCTGCCTGTCATGGTCCCCAGGCTGCCAAGTAAATCCTCGGCTTCTTCGCGGCCAGAATCTGCCAACGATTTCAAAGGGTCTCGTACCAGGCTCAAGGTGTCCATCCATTGCGCCAGGCTGGCACTGGCCGCTTCCCAGGCCATTTCCACATCCAGCCAGGCGGGCATGGTGCGGGTAGCTGATAGAATACGCTCCTGCTGCGGATAGGTGCCAATGGGCTTGCCTTCACGGCGCTCTTCCAGCAAGTAATCGAGTGCCTTGAAGAAAGTGGTCATTTGGGAATCAAATCTGAAAGCCAGTGAGGTTGCCTGCCCGATGAGCTGCCCGAGGCGTGCCTGGTCCGAAGGTTTGAAGGCCAACTTGGCCAAATCCATCACACGGCCGAACAAGCCGCTATCCTGGCCACCGAATTCGCGGATCAGCCGGGTAACATCTGTGGCACGTAATCGATATGACATCGCCTCGGTGGTAGCAGATTCAAGATGGTGGGCTTCATCCACGATCAAGTAGTTATAGGCTGGCAACACCCGGTTCTGGGTGGCGGCATCAGCCAGCAGCAAGGCGTGGT
>WOZB01000279.1 GCA_011620445.1 Anaerolineaceae bacterium
TAGCTATTCATCCAGGATCCCCCTGGCATAGGCAAGATGCGATTTTGGATCATCAGGTAGTTCGGTAAAAGCGTAACCGATTCCGGGATCATCATGGTAGCCAGAAAAGCCGCAAAAATGGCATCCTTGCCTTTAAACTTAATGGAGGCAAAAGCGTATCCGGCCAGGATGGAAGTAAAAAGTAAGCCCGCAATGGTACCAAGAGCTAGCAGTACGCTATTCAGGAAAAGCTTTCCAAGTTTGATTTGTTCAACAACATCCTGATAATTCTTCCAGTTTGGAGTTGAGGGCAGAATCTTATTAATGATGGTTTCACCAAAGGTCATCAGGGAATTCGAAATCATCCAGAAAAACGGGATAATTGCGATCACCGCCCCGACCCCAAGGACGAGGTAGATGATTAAATTAGATAAAAATGGACGTTCTGCCTTTATTCCAACGCCAGAGGAGGGCATTTCGGGACTCAGATTTACTTTTTTGACGTCCGGTTCAACCATAGAAGACACTCTCTTTCATGAGTTGGTTTTGAGCGAAGGTCAAACCGAGAATCACCAGGAATAAGACGATGGACATGGCTGTAGCTATACCATAGTTTCCATCAGTATAAAATCGATCAAAAATCAAAAGGCTGGTTGTTGTCACCGAAGCTTTGGCTGTCGTTGTGCGCATGACAAAGATGTGGTTGAAGGCTTTGAAAGTCCCAATAAATGAAATTAACGTCAGGTAAAAAGTAACCGGAGAAAGCAAAGGCATGGTGATCTTCCAAAACTTCTGGCCTTTAGTCGCGCCATCCATTTCGGCGGCTTCGTAGATTTCCTTCGGGATGTTACCGAGACCAGCCAGGAAAATAACCACGTTATACCCAATAAAGGTCCACAATCCATAGGCGATGATAGTCACCAAAGCCAGGCTTGGGCCTGCCAAGAATCCCTGCAAATTAATGCCAAAAAGTGAGAGGATAGGTCTGGGCTCGTAAGTCCATTTGAGGGCATTAATCCCAAAAAACGACAACACCTGATTCGCGAACGAATATTCATTCCTGGAGAAGATAATTTGAAACACAACGGCTGTGGCTACGGAAGGTAGCACGTAAGGTAAGAAGAAAACTAGCCGAAAAAAATCTTTACCCTTAATATTTTGGTAGAGTAAATAAGCCAGGACCATGCCAATCAGGATCTGCAAAGGAACCGATCCAAGTGCATAGTAGAGTGTGACAACCAAAGACCTCATGAATGCAGGGTCACCAGTTTCTGACATCTGCGCCCAGCCTGTCGTGAAAACTGCACCGCCAATAAGAAGGACAACTGCACCAATGATTTGACCTAATCGCGCGCCAAGGTGCTTGGACTGAAAACCTTTAGACCAAAAAACAAACGCCAGGGCAAATAAGACTATTCCTAAAACGGTAAGCGCAAAGTTACTCCAACTGCCAAAAAGCTTTATATAGTTGGCATCGCCAATAAATGCAGTGCGGTTGATAATCCAGCGGTGCATGCTCATGTAGAGGGAATAACCGATTGGGAAAAGGCCAAAAACAAAGATGATAATGGCAGCCGGAAGGATAAAAAGATAGCCCTCAAATTGCTCACGGAAGATGACCATCCGCAAAGAGCTTAGGCGCTTAGTTCTACTTAAGTCAGGTCGAACTTCCTCAGTCAACTTCTGCCTCCAAGTTTATTCCTTATTCTTTTGACAATCACCAGACGCTAAGCCTGGTAAATCCAGAAAATGAATAAATCAAATTTTATCTTAAACCTATCACATCTCGCAACAAAGTTTCACATCGCCAACACTGATTTGTTGTACATAGCCAACCCTAATTTGTCCATTTGATTAATACATACACCGGGTCATGATCGGTAAGTTGATTGGTTTGCAATTGGAGAGTGTTGATGTGAAGTACTCGCAAATCCACAATTGAATCTGTTAGCGATGGGCTGATGAGGATGTGGTCGAGCACTTGGCCCATGCCTGAATGAGCGTAAGTAAAACGCTCATTTTCTGGCAACTTCAATATTAAATTCTCCATGCCGCTATCTTCTAAAGCTTGGAGCGGCTCAGTCCACGGAAAATCGTTTAAGTCTCCAAGAAGAATAATCTTTGCATTTGGATCGCTGGCGAGAATTTGAGAAATTATTTTGCCAATAAATTGCGCCTGGCCATTGCGTTGTTTGAGGGTCTCAAATGGCGGCGGTTGGACTTCTCCGTACAATGGTCCATCCTCACTCTTAGACTTCAAGTGGCTGTTAATAACAAAGAGTAATGATCCTTTGTAATTGAATTGGACCAGGAGCGGCTTCCGGCTGGCGTTAAAGAAATAGTTGCCAATTCCCAACCGGGCAGGATTATTTGAAAGCATTATCTGCCCATTTTCAATTTTGATACTCAGTGCTTGATCAGCCTTGGCAGGATTCCAATCTTCAGTCTCGATGCCTTTATCGGCGCGATACAAAATCACTGGGCGAATGTTGCCACCAGGCACTCCGCCATCAGCATCATCCACAGGGTCGATGTTCACCCAACGATAAGTTGGACCGCCGGTAGCCTTGATAGCTGCGATGATGGCTTTGATTGTTTCACTAGCACTCGTAACACTGGAATCTATTCCACCATCGTTATCCATCACTTCCTGCAGCGCAAGCAAATCAGGTGAGGCAAGTTTGTGAACAATCTCGTCAGCCAATACTTCCAAACGATCTGGGCGAGCAACTGGGTCTAAATTCTCGACGTTGTATGTAACGACGGAAAGTTCATCTTGATCGGAAATGTCTTCAATAATTTGGATCTTGGGAGTGCTTTGTGTATAAACGAGGCGTTTTGTAGGTTCCAGATTATATTCCCCAAAGTTGTAATCAATGATGCCGATGATAGGCTCGGTAAACCGTGCTCCCACGAAAATATTGGGCATCACGATGAAGTCATCGTCCAATAGTAAGCGCTCCGGGTTGAAATCACCTTCCCGGATGACCATAAAGCCTTCAGTGGAAAGTGGGTTTGTGAATTTTCCGTTATCGCCTACGACGCTAACATTGCGGTAACCATTTTTCGTGCTGACCGCGATGGCGTTATTAACCTGCACCAGCATGCCTTCAAGACTCTCATAAAAATCCAAACCATCTTCATCAGGATCGTAAGTGTTATCCCGGTTCACGTAGCCGCGGGTATCGTTTTCAATAATCTTACTCGGCGGGATTCTGCCACCTTCCCCGATGACCAAAGGCTGAGGTATCGGGAATGAATTTTCTTGAAGATTACATTTCTCAACTACAAGGTTGGTGATAGTAAGTGAATTTTCCCCAATTCCAGCAGGGTTGAATTCGCGTACGATCGCTTTTGGAATCGAAATTAGATTTCCCTTGTCTGGGTCGCAGTAGCCGGTTGGTTTAACGAAAACCCCGTCTGAGGTCCCTGAGTCGCCATCGGGTTCGTGATCCTGTAAAAAGAAACCATCGCCCCGCACAGCCGTTACCACACCAATAATATTTGTGACGGTCTGACCATCATAAGGTGAGCGGTGCTGCCTCCCCTGGATTTGGCCTATTTTTAATCCTGTATTACCCGAACTCTCTGACGGGGAAGATTGCTGTGTGCGTGATGGAACCGGTAAAGTTGCCAGACCCGGAGAAAATATTGGTGTTTTGGGCAGGTAAAATCGTTCTTCTGGTACACAAGATGTCAGAAATGAAAGGATTACTAG
>WOZB01000082.1 GCA_011620445.1 Anaerolineaceae bacterium
ATGCAGGATCTCAACATCTTGAATCCAAGCACCGACCAGCCTTATACCAGCGTGGATTTATTCAGGGATTGGACCGTAGCGAATATCCTGCAGAACCCCAATGTTGAAAGAGGTCGCTTCGATTACACCTCGTACAATCCGCCTGCTTTCACCAGCCAAAATGAAATTGCCACTTGCCCCCAACAATTCAATGCCTCGGTTTCACAATTTGGCACCCAGTATATTGATTTGGAATGCAGCAACGTGCAATCGCTCTCTTTTGCCGGCCCGAGCCTGGTTAAATTATTGCCCTTGCCTGAAATTCCATCCGGTGAGTACTTTCTCTGGTCCAACGCGGCCGACGAATCAAATTCCAGACTCACCCAAACCTTTGACCTGAGCCAGGCAAGCGGAAATATCAGCCTGGATTTCAAAGTCTGGTACGAACTGGAAAAAGACTACGACTTTGCCTTTATTTCAGCTTCCTTGGATGGCAAAACCTGGGAAATTTTAAATTCGCGCACCTGCACAACTGAAAACGTCAGCGGCAACAGCTACGGCTGCGGCTGGAATGGAAATTCTGATGCATGGATCAATGAAAGCGTGGACCTTTCCAAGTTTGCCGGAAAGCAGGTGACCCTACGCTTTGATTACGTTACAGATGCAGCCGTCAACCTGAACGGCCTGGCCATCGATGATGTACGCCTGGATGCCATAGGCTACAGTTCTGATTTTGAAAGCGACGAGAGCGGCTGGCAAGCCGAAGGCTTTGCGCGGGTAACCAATTATCTACCACAGGAGTTTGTTCTTTCGGTGATATACGATGGCACTCGTGCCAGCGTTGAGCAATTCAGCATTAGCCCAGAAGACAATCTTACAGTACCTCTCAATTTCGGAGCGCAAACTGAGAAAATCATCATTTCAATTTCTGGTACTACTCCTGTAACCAGGGAGAGAGCAGAATTCTCAATAGGATTCAAATAACGGAATTAAGGATTGCAGGTATTACAACATAGAAAAAAAGCTGGCCAAGGATTTTGGCCAGCTTTTTGCTTAAGAATATTTAGACGTTGCCGATAGCATCCACGACATTTTCGTAGATGTTGAAATACGGCAGGATGCCGATCAAGTCCATTGAGTCTTTGACGTTTTCATTCACGCCGGCCAAGGTCAATTCGTGGTTGACTTTCTTGAGTTCCTTTTGCGCACGAATAATCGTCCACCAGCCTGCGGAAGAGACAAAGTCTATGTCAGCCATATCCAAAACAATCCCTTTATTAGTAGGAATTAACTCGGTGAGGGCTTTTTCGAGATCGGGTGAAGTGGCACTGTCAATACGGCCAAGGCCTTTGACAACGGTACAACGCTTATAATCTGTTTTCTTGAATTCCATGCTAACCTCGTATCTTTGAACTGACAATGTTCGAATTATAACAAGTATTTTCCTCGTTCCAACCGGATTGCTACTTAAACCCTATCATGTATAATAACCCACGATGAAATACCATATTTGGACAGAAGGCTGCCAGATGAATGTGGCCGATTCAGCCCGCCTGGCACGCGCGCTGAGCCAGTTGCTATATGAAGAAACCAGTCGGGTGGAAGAAGCCGACTTGATTGTTTTGAATACCTGCGTTGTCCGCCAAAGCGCGGAAGATAAAGCGCTTGGGCGGCTCAACTCCATTAAACCGCTCAAAGCCCAGAACCCCAAGCTGATCATTGCCCTCATGGGCTGCCTTATCGGCGTTCAGGGTAACCCAGCCATGCAGAAACGCTTTCCCTGGGTGGATGTTTTTTCCGCCCCTTCCGACCCTGCCCCCATCTTGAATTTCCTGGAAAAACATCAGGACCGGGTGATTGCAGGTTCCTGGCGGGAGGATGTGGATGCCGTCCTGGATGAGGAGTTCGGTTTGAGCGCCAACGCAAGCGGACGAGAAATCTCGGAAAACTTGCCGATCGTGCTGGGGTGTTCGCATGCCTGTGCCTATTGCGTCATCCCTGCCCGCCGCGGTAGGGAAGTTAGCCGTGATGCCAACAAGATCCTGAATGAAGCCCAAACCATGGTTGCTGAGGGCGTCAAGGAAATTGTGCTGCTTGGGCAAATTGTGGACCGTTACGGCCTGGATAAAGCCGGCAGCCCCCACTTACCGGAATTGATGGAGCAGATGGCTGCCATCCCTGGCTTGCTGCGGCTGCGCTTTCTCACTTCCCATCCTAATTGGATGAGCGATGAATTGATTGATACCGTCGCCCGGGTACCCAAAATCATGCCGCATATCGAAGTACCCATCCAGGCTGGGGATGACCAGATCCTGGCGGACATGCGCCGAGGCTACACGCAATCCCAGTATCGGGATTTGGTAGCCAAACTGCGAGAGCGCATTCCTGGTGTTTCGATCGCCACCGATATCATCGTTGGCTTTCCGGGTGAGAGCGAAACGGCCTTTATGAAGACCTACGATCTCTTGAATGAGCTCAAATTGGATGTTGCCCATCTGGCACGTTATTCCCCCCGTCCGAACACTTTTTCGCAGCGCTTCCTGGAAGATAATGTGCCTGCGGAGGAAAAAATGCGCCGCTTCCGCCTGCTGGAGACTTTACAAGAGGGCATTACCGCGGGTCTTAACCAGGCTTATCTCGGCCAGGTGCTGCCTGTGCTTTTTGAGGGTAAATCAAAAAACCGCTGGCGTGGCCGCACACCTAACAACCGCCTGGTTTTTGTGGAAAATGAAGCCGATTTGCGCGGGCAGGAACTTCAGGTGAAAATCAATTGGACCGGACCCTGGACTCTGCTTGGGGAACTGGCTTAGATCTTTATTGAACGAAAATATCGGTATATTGACGCACCTCGTTCCTTTGCCTTCCCATTGAGGGGACTGCTTGCGTGCCAAGCCCGAAGGGCGAGGGCTGGCAATCTGATTTTGACTCCTAAAGAGGCACTCCAGATCGCCACGCTTTCGCAATGACGGGAAATTAATGCGGTTTTTTGTTGCTTGTCAAATACAAGTTATGCTGTTTTTTCCTCATACTGGCAGAGGTCATTAACAGGGCAGCGGGGGCATTCGGGTTTGTGAGCGTGGCAAATCTGGCGTCCCAATTCAATCAGGTTCAGGTGCAGCGGTCCAAACTCAGCCGGATCCCCAATTTCCAAGAAATATGCATGTGTTTTTTCCACGTTGAAAGCCTTCGGGCGCAGACCAATTCTGCCACTCACTCTATACACATGCGTATCCACCGGGAAGGCAGGCATACCCAGAGAAAAGACCATCACGATTGCCGCGGTTTTGGGACCGACCCCTTTTAGCTTCAAGAGCCATTCACGGGCTTCCTCAGGAGTCTTTTCAGCCAGCCAATCCAGATCAAATTCTCCGCGTTCATCAAAAATCGCCTGAAGTGCATTCTGAATTGCAGGTCCCTTTTGCTCCGCCAGGCCGGCAATAGCGATCACTTGCTGCAATTGAGTGGGCTCAGCCTGCAAAACCGATTCCCAGCCAGGATAGCGGCTTTTCAAGGCTTGAAAAGCCTTGTCACGGTTGATATCGTTGGTATTTTGCGAAAGAATTGTGCAGACAAGTTCGTCAACCGCCGATAATTGAATGTGCCAGCCTGGTTTACCAAAGAAACCAGCCAGGCGTTCGCCTACAAGTTTAAGGCGCTGACGGTGTTCGGCCTTCTGAGCCTCAGCTTCTGTGTCTACA
>WOZB01000252.1 GCA_011620445.1 Anaerolineaceae bacterium
ATTGACTTGATGATGAGTTCTTTACAGGTCAATCCCACTATCACAGCCGAGACGGTCTATAGTCAGTACGCTGATTTCTACACGGCCACCATCCTTTTGACTAGCACTCTTGGGCTCGATTGGGAAGAAGACAATATCGAAGCCTCGGCCGGGGATGGTTCAGAAATGCCCATGAGCATCCATCCGTACCTGGGCGGCATTAAGCTTACAGGGTACCCGCTACAAGACCAGTTCCATAAGCCCCGCATCTTCGCTTTCGATTTAGAGGAATATATTGCGATGGATCCGCGCGTGACAAGCTCGGTTGATGCCCTGAAGGCAATCCTTGCCTCGCAAGACCAGCCTGTCCCAGTGGATGACAAACTACCATTCTTCCCCATGTTCCCGGCCAACCAGGTTTTCCATGCGCAGGCCAAAATTCTGCGCCTCCATAATGGCAGCGGTTTGCGCTACCTCACCATGTACAGCCAGGCTTTCCTTCCAGTGGATAATTACAACCTTTTCTATACATTCCAGGGCATTTCAGATGACGGAAAAACCTACCTGATTGCCATTCTTCCCATTAAAGCCTCCACACTGCAGGAACATGAAAGCATGCCCCCTGACGCTCAGGCTTTCATTGATAATTTCGAAACTTACATAGGGGAAGTGAGCTCCGGGTTGAACGCCTTGCCTGCTGAGCAATTTACACCAAATATTGAAGAAATTGACCGCATGATCGAGACAATTCGTCTCTGGTAGCTTCTACTATTAATAAACCGCTAAGTTTTCCCACCTATAATTGTTAGGTGAATTTGCTATTGTAATGAAAGGATTGAATATGTCAAACGAAGAATTTAAAAATGCTACTGAAGAAATAAAGTCTGGCTTAGAAAAAGCTGCTCATGCCGCCCAGGAGGAAATATCCAAGGCAATGTCCAATTTTAGTTCTGCACTTGATGAATATCGGAATGAAGTAGCCAAACGCGCTGAGGAAGCCAAGAAGAACGCTCAGGAAGCTGGCGAAGCCGTCAAGGACAAGGCGGCAGATGCAGGCGAAGCTGTACAAACCGAAAAGGAAGCTTTTCAAGCTAAAGCTAAAGCTGAGTATGAAAAGTTGACCGAGGAAGTCAAAGTTTTACACGAAGAAGCCAAGACTGTTAGCGGAGATCAGAAGGCACAACTGGATGCAAATCTGGAAAAACTGGACCTCTTTATGGACGAAGCCAAACTGCGTTTGCGCGAGTTTGCCGTGGATAGTACGCATGCCTGGGATGATGTTAAGGTAGAAGCTTCTAAAAGCTGGGATGCCCTTAAGCTCGGCATCGATAAGATCCTTTCCAATTACCGGAAATAAATTTCGGTGTACATTAAGCGCCTCTAGGGGAGGCGCTTATTTTTTCAACTAAGGTATGATTAGAAACATGTTTATTCCTGCAACACCTCAAGAAGTCAAAGACCGAGGCTGGTCACAGCTGGACGTCATTCTTATTAACGGCGATGCCACCATTGATAGCCCTTTCAGCGGTATTTCCCTGATTGCCAGACAACTGGAGGCGAATGGTTTCAAAGTCGGCATCATTGCCCAACCCGATTACGAATCCGAGCGGGATATCACCCGCTTGGGAGAACCAGCACTTTTCTGGGGTGTTTCTGCCGGTGCAGTGGATTCAATGGTGGCCAATTACACGGCGTTAAGTCGCCCTCGCAGGTTGGATGACCATACCCCCGGTGGTCAAAACACCCGCCGGCCGGATAGAGCCAGCATTGTTTACAGCAACCTCATCCGCAAATATTTTAAGAATACTCGCCCAATCCTGCTCGGAGGCATTGAAGCTTCTTTGCGCCGGGTGGTGCATTACGACTATTGGTCTGATTCTCTCAGACGCTCCATCCTGCTGGATGCCAAGGCAGATTTTTTGCTTTATGGCATGGCAGACCTGACCGTGCTTGAGTTTGCCCGGGCTTTGCGCGACGGGACCGACCCTAAGAAAGTGCGCGGGCTCTGTTACCCATCCGTTGTCAAACCAACTGATTATCTGGAATTGCCCAGTTACGAGGAATGCCAGGCTGATAAGGTCAGTTTCACTAAGATGTTTGACATTTTTTATAAGAATAATGACCCAATAACTGGCCAGGGCTTAGCCCAACGCTACCTTAATCGTTACGTGGTTCAAAACCCGCCTGCTGTAGCATTAACCACGGAAGAGCTTGACCGTGTCTATGCTTTACCCTTCACCTACGAGGTGCATCCCTACGATGCCGCCCTGGGGGAGGTGCGCGCTAATGAAACGATCAGGAACTCAATCGTCACCCATCGCGGTTGCTACGGCGAGTGCAGTTTTTGCGCCATTGCTGTTCACGAAGGCCGGCAGGTCAGTTGGCGTTCCCAAGAATCGATTTTGGCTGAAGCCAAAGCGATGGTCCTGCGCCCAGGTTTCAAAGGCATTATCAGCGACCTTTCTGGACCGACCGCCAATATGTACGGCTTTGAATGCGCTGTCAAAACAAGCAAGGGTGCCTGCCGTGACCAGAGTTGTATCTACCCCCAGGTTTGCCCGGTGCTGCCGGTAACTCATGATCCGCAGGTGAAGCTGCTTAAGGCGCTGCGAGAAGTGCCCGGGGTGCGGAAAGTCTTTGTCTCATCAGGGATTCGGCCAGATTTGGTGGCTGTAGATGCCAACTTTGGTGATGAATACATGGATGAACTGGTTGGTTATCACGTTTCAGGGCAACTAAAACTTGCGCCAGAACACTCAGAACCCTCAGTATTGAGGAGGATGCGCAAACCCAGCATCGACAGCACGCTGAAATTCAAGGAAAGCTTCGAAGAAAAGACTCAAGCAATAGGTAAGGAGCAATTCCTCACTTATTACATGATTGCGGCTTATCCAGGTTGTGGCGAGGCGGAGATGATCTCCCTACAGGAGTATTGTGCCGATAAACTGGGCATCCTGCCTGAGCAGGTACAGATTTTTACGCCCACGCCTTCCACTTATGGCAGCTTGATGTACTATACCGAGCGCGACCCCTGGACTGGTGAACAGATTTTCGTAGAAAAAGGCTTGACTGGCAAGATGCAGCAAAAAGCCTTGATTACTGGCTGGCACAAGAAAAATGCCCAATCTGATTCCCGTTCTGCCGAAAGGGAAAATCGTAGCTATTCAGACCACTCCAGGACAGAGCGTTCCGCTTCCAGATCTGACCGCCCCAGGCGCGCCTGGCAACCTTTCAAACCGAGTTATGAAACTGACCGCAGCGACCACCACAAAGGTTACCAACCACCCAGAGAGGAACCTGCCCCTGAGGTGAGAGTAGTAAAAGATGAGTACGGCCATTTTGCGCAGAACCGCTTGCCAGAAGGGTGGGTTGTGAAAGAACGGGAAGCCCCCCGTCGATCTGGTTCAGATGACCGAAGAGGCCTAACTGGTGGTAAGAAGCGCGAGGCTTTTGGGCAACAGCGTTTTGACAAGCCTAACGCTTGGGATCGCTCCAGCGGCGACAGGCCGCATCGGCCGAGTGGTGACCGTCCGGCTGGTGACAGGCCGTATCGACCGAGCGGTGACCGACCCCACCGACCAAGCGGTGATCGCCCCGCAAGTGATAAGCCATACCGAACGAGTAGTGAGCACTCAGCCGGTGACAGACCTTACGAAAGAAAACCCGAAGGTGCTGCTG
>WOZB01000027.1 GCA_011620445.1 Anaerolineaceae bacterium
CCGTAAAAGAAGCCCGCAAGGAGCAATTTGTGGATATCAGGCGCAATCAGGTCGAACTGGTAGGCACCATTTTAGAGATCACCAAACAAACGCTAAAGTCTGTAATCCCACCTGAGGTTCACGCCCGCCTGCTTGATGAACTGACGGAAAATATTTGGAATCTCGGCAAGACTGACTTGAGGATGGTGCAAAACTTAAGGGAGTCGCTCGTAGATCGGATTCCGACAGTGGAACTGAAAGTGCCAGTTGAATTGACAAATGAGCAACGCTTGAAGTTGATCAATACCTTTAACGCTTTGGCTGACAAAGAGGTTGATTTTGAAATTCAAATAATACCGGAGATGATTGCAGGTATAAAAGCCCGTATTGGTGATCTTGTCATGGATAATTCCCTAGGGAATCAGGTCGACAAACTAAAAGACAAGGTCAGTCACTCTTTGGAAACTTTTACACCGATTCAAGATGAATGATCTGGAACATTCCACCCAACAAACTTTAAACCGGCTCTTAGATAACCTAAAAGCTGACGATCCGTTGCGTGTTGATCAGGAAAGTTTTCTGAATCAGATCAAAGCAACTGTCTTCGAGAAAGCAGGGCCGGTTCCCGCAGTGTTCGGTACAGAATTCATGCTAAAAGAATTGGAATTGTCCAGCCGCGAGATCAAACACACGCTGCAATTTCGCAGTGTGGGCACAGTCCAGTATATAGGCAATGGCATCGCCCGGCTTAGCGGCTTACCCCTAGTTCATCTTGAAGAACTGGTTACCTTTCCCAACGGTGTCCAGGGCATGGTTTTGAACCTTGATCGTAAATCGGTTGACGTGATCTTGCTCGGTGAAGACTCTGGCATCCGTGGAGGTGATTTAGCCGAAGCTACTGGACGTCAGCTAAGCATCCCGGTGGGGCTATCATTTTTGGGTCGAGTAGTCGATTCCCTCGGCCGTCCATTGGATACTTCTTCGGCGATTGTTCCTTCTGAATATCGTTCTATCGAGCGCATCGCACCTGGCGTTGTGGACCGTATTCCGGTTGATAAACCACTCTACACAGGAACCAAAATAATCGACGCACTATTACCCTTGGGCAGAGGTCAACGTGAATTAATTATTGGTGATCGGCAGGTTGGCAAAACCACTCTGGCTATTGATGCGATTCTCAGCCAGAAAGGCACAGACGTTAGATGTGTCTATGTGGCTATCGGGCAGAAGAAAACTTCTGTGATCAATGTCATTAAGACGCTTGAAGCCGGCGGTATGCGGAATCAAACTACAGTTGTGGTTTCTGGTCCGGATGACCCGCCAGCCATGCGTTATATTGCTCCTTATGTCGGTGTCACTATAGCTGAGTTCTTCCTGGACGCAGGCATGGATGTATTGATCGTCTATGACGATCTCTCAAAACATGCCGATACTTACCGTGAACTCAGTTTACTCTTGCGCCGCCCGCCCGGCCGCGAAGCTTATCCGGGCGATGTGTTCTACTTGCATTCAAGGTTGCTGGAGCGTGCCTGTCGTTTGAACGAAGCCAACGGCGGGGGCAGCATAACCGCTTTGCCAATTGTCACAACACAACGAGGCAACATTTCCAGTTACATCGTCACCAACCTGATTTCGATTACTGATGGTCAAATCGTTTTGGACACCGATATGTTCAATAAGGGCGAGAAACCTGCTATCGATATCAGGCGCTCAGTTTCACGCGTTGGTTCAGCCGCGCAGGAGAAAGCCATGAAGTCTGTGGTTGGCGCGCTCAGGCTTGAACTTTCACAATATGAAGAAGTTGCCCGCTTCGCGCGCTTTGGCACAGAGGTCAACGAGGCAACGTTACGCCAGATCGAACGAGGACGCCGGCTTCAGGCCTTGCTTGGGCAAGGACCTAATAAACCTGTGAAGATTACCAACCAGGTGCTCATGTTTTATGCCATTACACGTGGATTTATGGATGAAGTCGACCCCGATGATATTCTCGAATTCTCTTCTGAGATGGTCGCTTACTTGCAGCTTCATGCGGCCCAGGTAGTTGATCAGATCCGTTATAACAACGAAATAACCGCTGAAATTGAGGATGATCTGACCGATACGCTTAAGGATTTTAATGCCTTATGGAGGAAGGAATGGAAACGGCACATATGAAAATGATGATGATTGTATTGCCGCGCAAAAGCGGTGAAAACTTCTTAGCGGCTTTGATCAATGCCGGTTTTACAGCCACTTACTCCGAGACACGCGGTGGCATGTTGCGGCAAAGCCAATTTACCCTTTTTATTGCGGTCAACGAGCACGATGTTGAGAATGTGATTGGAATTATCCGTGAATCTTGCTCTGTATATATGCGCGTGCACCACGGTTTTGGCATCACGCAAGCAGCCCAGATGGACGAAGAGGGCAAATCTTCTGAAGTTGGAGCCAGTGGGGCAGTAGTCTTTATTTGGTCACTTGACAGCTTTGAAATACCCTGAGATAAGAAATGGCAGAAGGTAAGGAACGAGCTCAAGCCAGGTTGGAAAACCTGGAAGCGATCGAGCCCCTGCTCGGATCGTTGCGTGTACTCTCGCTCAGCAACATGCAAATGGCGCTCAACCGCCTTGAATCGCTCGACCAGTATTTAGAACGCTTCAACTCAATTGCTGCTCAACTTACCAGCATCGTCAAGCCACCATCCAGTGAACCAGAACGGAAGCAAAGTATGGATGATCTTCTTGTCAAGGCAAAGCGGGTTCTGACTGTTTTTGGCAGTTCGCGCGGGATTGCAGGCCAGTATAACCGCCAACTCGCCCGTGAAACTCATGCAGCTCTTGAGAATAACAAGCAAAGGTCTGTAGAAGTGTTGGCATTTGGCACGCGGGTTCAGACTACGTTGACCCAAGCAAAAATTGCTTTTATCCCACGCGGTAATTTAAATACCGGCTCACTTCCTAATTACGACCAGGTTTCAGAATTGATCCAGGGCTTGATGCAAGCGTTTGACGATGGAAGTATTGGTTCTGTGGAAGTTATCTCTTTCAGACGGGAATCCACTGGTAAAGATTACAAGCCGCGTTTGACTCAGTTGCTACCTGACATTGAATCCCGCGAAGATTTAAATGGCCGCGAAACGTTCTTATGGCCAAAGCCAATCATTGAAGGTGATCCACGCGTTCTTCAGGAGCGCCTTAATGACCACTTGATTGCTATCAAGTTCTATAAATTAATTTTGGAAGCGGTCGCGGCCGAGAACCTGTTCCGCTATAGATTGCTTGAAGAAGCAAAAGAAAATTCTTCCAATTTGCTCGAGGAACTGCGCCAATCCATCCAGATCGAACACCGCAAAGACGTTACGCAGCGGCTGCAGGAAATATTGGTCGGGTCTGGCATGCTGACTGAACGCTAATTCTCTCATCTATGCATTGGCTAATTGACTCATAATGAGTGGCCCTGGGTCTATATCTGGAATTTAGGTTTGCTTTTTCCAGACCCAGACCAACGAGTTTGTTCCCATTCTTTTTCCTGACGCCAACGCAACCCCGGTTCAAATGGCTGAGAGCTCAAGGCCGGATGAATACGTAAGGCTGGCTGCGCAATGCTGCAGTCTGCAACACATAATCCTCAACGTGCATTACTCACAGTTGGGTGCCCTCGCCGTGAACGTCTCCGCCTGATCCATGCTGCG
>WOZB01000113.1 GCA_011620445.1 Anaerolineaceae bacterium
GGCGAAGGTTTCAGGGTTCATGGCATAAGCGCCATCGTACATGTTGTAGTCGATGCCGTGGTACTCCAACACCAATACACGTTGTGCTGGGTCAGAGATATTTGTTGGGTTCAATACCCAAGGGTCGGCCAAAGGGGTTTGACCGGATTGACTGGCATTGGCCTGCTGCTGTTCATCCAGGATTTGCTGCAAATTTGCGCCTTTCGGGCGCATGGAAACACCTGTGATGGCAGGGGGCAGCAGGCGGGGCAGACGCATCGGGCTTGGGTCGTTTGCCTGGACCATCTGCGGACCTGCAAGCCGGGTGAGGCCGCCAAAAGCCAACGTAAAGCCGCTCTCACTCAGGCGGTCGGTATACTCATATGATGCTTCAAACGGCCAGGCGACTGCAAAAGCTGTTAAGCCGGTGTTCTCCAGAATGGCGGCATTGGCCTTCTCGAAATCAGCCTTAGTGATATCGATGTGAAACTTGCTGGCATCCAAATGGCTCCAGGAATGGGATCCGAAGCTGAAGAAGCCGCTATCCCTGGCCATGCGGATTGCCTCCCAGCAGGCGTCTTCACCGCAATTAGCATTAATGTCAGATTGCATGTCTCCCGCCCAGATGAACACCTGCATATGCGGCCGGTAGCTGTATCGGTTTTCCAGTTCCTTAAATGTTTGGGTGATGGAAGGCATCGAAGCGATATTCGCGGCGGAAAGATCGCTGGTGAGGATGATGGAACGGCTGGGCAATTCGAGTTTGCCATACACGAAAGCTTCCAGTTCGGGCAAGGTGACGAAGTGATACTCTTGCTGCATAAGAGTTTCCACCTGGGTATAGAAAGTGGGTGGGTCCATGCTGTAGGCATTTTCATACATACTGTACGAATCGCCGTGGTATTCGAATGCCGTGATGTATTTTGCTTTGCCATATTTGGAGATCAGGTTCTGCACCCGCTCGTAATAGACCTTTGAAATTTGTTCTGCATCCACCTGGCCGTATGTTTGCATGCGCGCTTGTATTCCCTGCCAATCCTGCGGAAGGCTGAAAGTGAGATCAGTAGGCACCACAGGCAGGCTTGTAGCGGTCGGGGAGGGAGAAGCATCGATAGAGAAAGGCGCAGGAGGCTCTGGGGTGGCAATGAGCGGCTCGGCTTCGTTTTCTGTCACAGAAGTGAGAGCCAACGCGGTTTCAGCCTGGCTGAAGATTTGGGTGGAGGATAGTGCTGTGTTTGCCAGTGGCAGGGGAATACACGCAGTCAATATGAGGGTGAGGAGGAATGAGATAAGGGTTGAACTTTTCATGGCATTACATTCACCGGTTTGGGAACAATGGTTCAATTATATACAGGAACTCAACCCACCTGCTTTCCGACCCATCACACCTAATTGCGATAGAGCATTATTACGAAAGGGCTCGGGTCCTGGAGGGAGGAGGAATTACCTGTTTTCTGCAAAACGAAGCTATGGGGAGTAAACTCTGCTTTAATTGGCGTCCCACAGACGGACCGCCCGCTAACTGATTAACAATTAATTACTAAAGGCTTCAAGCTTTCGGGGGGCCTTCCGGATACCAATAGTAGACCTCTTTGTTGAGGGGGTGATTGTAACCACCCAGAGACTCATAAAGTTTCATAGCTGCTTGGTTATCGCTCTGGGTAATCAAAAACGTATAGTAAGCCTGAACAGCTTGGGCTTCTTTCAGGATCAGATTCATTAATTCGGAGGCAATGTGTCTTCGCTGGTACTTCTCCTGAACGAAAATGTGATAGATGATAAAAAAATCATTTTCACAATCAATTCTCTTTAATCGATACGCTTTGAGGTAACCGCAAACGTCATCGTCAAGCAGGGCAACATAAATGTAGATAAATGGGTCAGCCAGGGCTAGCAAAACTTTCTCATCCTCAGGGACCTGGTTTCGAAATATAGCGACTAATTTTTTGGCGATGGGAAGGTCATTTACCGACAATCTTTTATATATTAACATTTGCATCTCCTACTGCTTTACTTAAAAAATCCTATAACTGGCATCGATTGACCATTCGTAGATGTACTCTACCAGAAAAGTGGTTCCAAGCTTGGATAAACAAGCTTAATTCTTGATTTTGGGCTTTTCTTGTGTATACTAATTGAATAGCGTTAACGTGGGATGAGTAAGCCCAAAAATCAGTGAGGCAGGCCAGTGCAAACTGCCAATATGGCTGAAAACCACCCACCAGCTTGAACCGGAAAAGCCCAGGCTGAGTATGGCAAACGGCAGCCCCGTTATCGGCAAAAGAGATACACCCATTTGGGTGTAATCTGGGTGGAACCGCGTGAGAGACCTCTCGCCCCAGGGCGACGGGTCTTTTTGTTTTAAGTAATTACGAGCCAAAGGCTCGAAAATGGAGGAACTATGTTAAACGAAAACTTGGATTACAGAAATTCGGAACTTTACCGCATCCGCCACTCCACCGCGCACGTCATGGCTGAGGCTGTGCTCGAAAAATTCCCCACTGCCAAAATCGCCATCGGACCGGCTATTGATGACGGCTTCTACTACGATTTTGACCTGCCCCGCGCGCTCACCCCAGAGGATCTGCAAGACCTGGAAAAGCGCATGCGCGAGCTGATTAAGAGCAAAGAAAGCTTCGTGCGCGAAGAGGTGAGTGCCGAAGAAGCCAAAAAGCTTTTCAGCGATCAGCCTTACAAGTTGGAGCTCATCGAAGGCTTGGAAAAAGGCAATGTTGATGATGACGGCAACGAAGTGGCCGAAAAGTTGCCCATCACCATCTACACAAGCGGGCATTTCACTGACCTCTGCCGCGGCCCCCACGTGAGCGACACTGGCAGAATCAACCCCAATGCCATCAAGCTGCTCAATGTAGCTGGTGCTTATTGGCGCGGCGATGAAAAGCGGCCCATGCTGCAGCGCATCTACGGCACTGCCTGGGAGAAACCTAGCCAGCTTGAGGAGTATCTCTGGAGGCTGGAGGAGGCCAAAAAGCGCGATCACCGCAAGCTGGGCAAGGAGCTGGACCTCTTCAGCACCAATGAAGAAGTTGGCGCCGGCCTGGTGCTCTGGCACCCGAACGGCGGTATGATCCGCCACCAGATCGAACGTTATTGGGAAGACGCCCACCTGCAGAACGGTTACGACCTGGTGTATACGCCCCACATCGGGCGATCGACTCTCTGGGAAACCAGCGGGCACCTGAAGGTCTATAAAGAAAATATGTACTCGCCCATCGATATCGACGGCCAGCAGTACTATCTGAAACCGATGAACTGCCCCTTCCACCTGCACATCTACAAGGCCAACTTGCACTCCTACCGCGACCTACCCATCCGTTATGCTGAAAAAGGCACCGTCTACCGCTACGAGCGTTCCGGTGTCATGCACGGCCTGATGCGCGTACGCGGCTTTACCCAGGACGATGCCCATCACTTCTGCCGCGAAGACCAGATGCCCGACGAAATTGCCTTCGTACTGCAGTTCAGCATTGATATGCTCAAGACCTTTGGCTTCAAGGAAATCAATGCCTATCTGAGCACCAAACCTGAAAAATCGGTGGGCGAGCCCAAGCAGTGGGAAAGTGCTGAAAAAGCGCTGGAAGAAACCCTGATCAAGATGAACGTGCCCTACAAGGTCG
>WOZB01000180.1 GCA_011620445.1 Anaerolineaceae bacterium
GACGTTGCCGCTTTTACCTGATAACCATACATGCGAATCGAGATGGAAATCCGGATGGGGACCATTGGCCCCGACCCACGCGCCAATATTACTCGTATCGGCCGTTAAATAGAGCCAGCCGCGATCCCCTCCTAATTGGATTTCTTTTTTGCCGTCGCCGTCCAAGTCGCAGGGAATCTCCCCACCATCCTCAAGGCAGATTTTGTCGCTTTCAATGATGATGTAGATCTGCCTGGGCGGAATATCATTGGAATCTACGATATTTGACGCGTCCAGATAGTATTCTTTGGCGTCAAGTGTGATGGAGGATATTTCTCCGTCAATAAGCGGTTCAATGGTGTCCCAACTTAATGTCTGGATCTGACATCCCATGTCCGGGTCGTAAGGACCGCCACTAACAGTGGGGGCCCGACAATTCCAAGCCAACGGTACGACGGATTTGCCATCTGGCATGTAGCAGCCTGCAGTGGCTGCAGCGGTAGCGCGCAAAGTCGAATTGCCAAATATTTGAGAAAAGAACGAATCGTATTCTATTGCTGTATTCACAGTTACCTGTGTGCCAATAACCGATGCTGTGACGGATGTGGCTCCGTTATTGGTTGCGTATTGTTCAGCGTAAACGCTGGCATCATTAAAACCCAGGCAAGCTCTTTGGGCGCCAGCCAGTGCGCCAGCATCGGCGGCGGCCTGCGCCGAACGCCGGCTGGACATGATTGAACCACCATCCAGGATGAGCGCGACAGTTCCGATGATGACGGTCATTAAAATGACAACAAACGGAAGAACCTGTCCCGATTCATATTTAAATTTGCTCTTCAATTTAATCATCTCAGCCTCTTATTTAGAGTGTTGAAATTGAGAGACATTACCACGTCCAAAACTCAATCCATCAGCGAAACTTCGCAATTGCCCAGATTGACGCCACAAACTTGCAGCAGGTCCAACTGGACATTGACATTTTCAAGGAAGAATCCCTCGATAGCGGGGATATTGTCATCAATTACTGAAGGGTTCATCGCCTGGGCGAGTTCAAAGCCAGGGCAATCATCAGTTTTTTTTACGTGGACGCAGGAGATATAGAAAGGTGTAAAAGTGATGATATGGAAATTGGGCTTATGTCCAGAATCAGCAATATCACCTGTTACAGGTGGCTCGGGAGGGAAGGGAGATGCGTGGGCGGCGTCCATACAGGCCTGATTGGATAATGGATTCTTATTGTCGCATAAAGCGTTGAAGACGGGAATCATCATCACATCACCGACACGAAAGTCTCGCACCACCGGGAAAACAGCGGTTTTCTGGCCGGGTTCACCAGCAAGCCATGTATGAGGAAGGATCGTACCGTTAAAACCATATCTAACCCAATCTTTGAGTTCGTTGGCGCCACCACCGCCGCCATCCAAATCGAGCCAACCCCGATTGCCGGCTCCTTCGATATCCATCTTACCATTCCCATCGAGGTCGCAGGTTATTGCAGTATCATAGAGAGGATCCGAAGGGTCGAGATTCTCTTTGCAGATCGTTTCCTTATTAGTAGAAATTGCATCCATAATGATATAAATCTGGCTGGGCGGTTTGTTTGTGTCGACGTTGCGGATGTTGTCGCCTACTTTCTCAAACAGCCCGTCGTTTCCAGGGATTGAAATGGTTGAGACTTCATTTTCCAGTAACGGGCGGAGCAGATTATTCCAATCCAGAGCCATGATCTGGCAGCCTTTATCAGAGTCGAAAACACCGCCACCGACAGGAGGCCGGCAAGACCAGGCGACGGGTAGCAGATTGTTTCCGGAGGGTGGGAAGCAACCTGCGGTAGCTTCAGCAGATGCACTCAGATTGTCCTGGTTAAAGACTTTTGCAAAAAAGGAATCATATGTCATCGTTGCAGTAACTTTGACAGCGCCACCCACATATTCCGCGGTTGCTGTTGTTGCACCATTATTTGCCGCAAAATTTTCCGCGACTGTGAGGGGATCCGCTCCGGTTGAGTAGCATAACTCGGTGGCGCCTGCCATCGCGCCGGAGTCCGCAGCTGCCTGAATGGACCTGCGGCTGACCATCACCGAGCCGCCATCCAGAATCAGGGCGGTCATACCGACGATCGCAAAGAACATGATCACTATAATTGGGATAACCTGTCCCTTTTCAAGCCCTCTTTTCCTAAGAATTTGACTCATTGTTTCTTAACCTTTTTTACTTAGGGTCTTGCTGCCGGCGTCATCAGCATCTGAGAGTTGGCTTGCAAGGTGAGATCACCCAGCAGGGTGATGCCTGGTGTTATCGGGTGATAAACATAGATTATTTCGATGTTGATAAGCAGATCGTTTGTTCCGGACATCAAATGATTTATCGTGATGGCACTGGATTGAAGATCCGTTATATTGAAAAGTTTATCCGTGATCTGGTCGCAAATCCGGATATTGGCTGCTGACCGCGCATCTGAGCAGGAAAGGGGATAGGTGTCCACAAAGCTGCCGGAACATGAGCCCGGGTTTGATCGATAATCACATGCAGGCTGGACGATGGCATACCTGGTCCCTTCACGTACTGCAGTATTGAGGACGGCATAATAAAACACGGCTCGACCAAAATCGAATAACCCCATTGTGATGAGCAGCAGCACGGGTAAAAGAAGGGAAAATTCAATTAATGTCTGGCCGGACGATCGTTTCTTCTTGGTCATTGAACCATCATCTCCACGGATGCGCTTAAAGGAAAAACACCATCACGGACCACGCTCAATGATCCCGGGCTTCCAAAAAGTCCTAAAATAAGTAAATCTTGTACATCAGTTTCAACTGTGACTTCCACACTATAACTTCCAGGAGTGCAGCAATTAATGGCCGCCACAGTGACTGTGATGTTGTCAATGCCAGAATTCATCGCTTCCGCTTGTGCGGCAAGTGCGGTATTAGGAGCATAACCCGTTCCGGCATTGTAATCGGCAGGGTGGGTCGCCAGGTAATAGGCACCCTCGCGCGCAGCATTCGTGATAACGATCTTCGTGTAAAAAAGGCGGCCGAATTCCAATGCGCCAATAACAAGGACCAATAAGAGCGGCAATAATAAGGCCAACTCTATGAGAGACTGACCGCTTTGGCAGCGTATCGGTTCCTTAGTTTTTTTTAATCGAATTGACATCGCCGTCCTCGTCAGCAATTATCATGAACTGAATTCAGCATTCGTTGGCTGTTACATTATTTGCAATAATGTCCCTTTGATGTCCACCCGCCAATTAATGCCTGTTTGTTCATTAATTAGTGAATACGTGTTTTAATAAAACAAACAAATTTGTGTTTTCCTTAAACCAAAATAAATTATACAAAACCGTAGTATAAGATCACACTAATCCTTTGACGACATAAATCCAATCAACCAGGCTCGCTTTTTTTTGCCCTGTCTGATGAACTTCCTAAAGTGAAATTAATCATCGGGCGGGAAATCAAACACTTTTGATGTCATCTGGTTTGCATAGACCAGACCGCGGAAGCAGGCTTCACCTGAAACGTGGGCTGAGATTTCCGGCCAACTCATGGGGCCGTGAGTATATTCTTAAGTGGACTGAAGGGTTTCATAAGTACACCTGGAACCAGCGTTGTAATCCATCAATG
>WOZB01000218.1 GCA_011620445.1 Anaerolineaceae bacterium
GCACGGGGGCCTGCCCCTACCGCAGACGCGATTCATTGATTGCCCATGCGCATCTCATATATGGGTAAGCCCCGTGGTTAACCTTTTTTTGGTTGGACGGGCAGGCACGGGGGCCTGCCCCTACCGCAGACGCGATTCATTGATTGCTCAAGGGGCCTGCCCCTACCAAATATCCAAATCATTGCCCCTGTATACCTCATGTAGGGGTAACCCCCCGTGGTTACCCTATATTTATTGGTCGGATCAAATGGTGTGCTTAGTCGCAAACAAAAAGATGCTTAGGTACTCTAGTTTCGGATTGTGAGATTATCTATCGACCAATCCAGGGTTTCTTGCAACATGGGGTCTTGGTACTCACTTTTCAGCCTTTGCAGTTGAGGTAGCAGGTTCTTATCGTCCGAATTGGCAGCCGCGATGATGAGGTTACGTAGAAAACCAAGGTGTTTTGCCCGCATGACGGGAGTACCAGCATACTTAAGTTTGAAATCTTTTGAATCCATCTCAATTTCTGTTTGCAGATCGACTAACGGTGAAAGGCGGACAGAGAGGGGCAATAGGGTTTCAGGTGGGAACGGCAGTTGGTTATACGGGCAAGCCTGCTGACAGGCATCGCAGCCAAAAACACGATTACCAAGACCCTGGCGAAATTGGATAGGGATTTCAGCGCGGTTTTCGATGGTCAGGTAGCTAAGGCAGCGCCTGGAATCCATTTTGCGGTCGCCGAGCAAGGCCCCGGTAGGGCAAGCTTCAAGGCAAAGGCCGCAATCTGCGCAAGGGTCACCGGTGAGCACTGGATCCGGCGGCAGCTCGAGCGTTGTCAGTATTTCCGCCAGCAATAAGCGGGAACCGTACTCGGGGTTGAATAGCAAGGTGTTTTGACCGATCCAACCCAGGCCAGCTTTATGCGCGTAGGCTTTTTCAAGGACTGGAGTTGTGTCCACGCAGACCCGGGTTAAAGAGCCAGGCGCCAAAATTCGAAGCTGTTTGGCAAGTTTTGCAGCTAAATCATGAAGCCCATTATGATAATCCTCCAGGCAGGCGTATGACGCGACACGGCCTTGCGGGGGATCATTTTGCTTTTGCGGATCCTTAGAAACAAGTGGATAAGGAGCTGCCAGCGAGATAACCGTGCGCACACCAGGCAAAAGCAAGCTGGGATCCTTACGGGCGAGGCGCGAATCCTGCCGGGCAAGGTAGGGCATACCTTCGCTTAATCCCTCCTCAATCCAAGCCTCGAACCGTTCAGAATCAGCAATCACTGTTGGCTGAGAGCAGCCAAATAAGACAAAACCGAGGTGATTGGCCTCGGTTTTCAGTATTTGCTTTATCGTCTCTGGGTGAAGCACTGGTTTAGTTATATTCCATGTAGAAAACGCCGATTTGTACTCCTTCAGCGTTCACAATCTTCCAATCAGAACGGAAAGGGCCACCAGCTGGAACGGTGAGTGTAAGCACCAGGTCTACCATCATTTGCGGTGGAACGGGTATGGCGAAATTGTTTCTGTCCGGCAATCCGAATTGTTCACCACTGACAAATTCAATACCGTATTCAGTAGTCCAGGTGGTAGTGCCGGTGTTCATGAACTTGAGGGTCACTTCCTGAGTGCCACCAATGTTGGTACCATCTGGTGGGGTACTGGAAACCCATTCACCCTTATCCACACCTCCGGTAGGTGCTTTGGTAGCAGCGGCTGTTCCAGTGGTTTGACCGGCAGGCGTGATTGCTGCCACCGTACCTTGGGCAACCGCAGTACCCTGACCAATGGCGGCAGTTGGGGGCATAGGCGTAACAGGAGCTCTGGTAGCCATGGGAGTGGCGGTGGGCATTGGGGTATCAGTGGGGCGGGCGATGGCAGTTTTTGTAAACTGAACGGCAACCGTCTGGGCGATACTGGTATTGATGACATCCGCGGCCGGGGTGGCTGCTTTTGGAGCGCATGCTGCAAGCAAGACCAAAATCCCAACGATCGCGATCACAAAATTAATTTTCTTTGTCATATCTTTCTCCTATGCATGCAACAACCAGCGATGTTGTCTATGCCTTATGTGTGATTCTGAATTTTATTGCTCTTTTAATTATATAGCAGATTCAAAGTTGCGTCTTTTGCACCAATTTTTTGGCAAGACGAGCATGTAGCTACTTAATTTGTAAAGGTCTATTTTTTTGATATTGGTAATAGATTTAATTAGTGAGGCTTTTTGAGATAGCATGGCCGACTACCGTGCGGCAATGATCGGGGCCATTAAGTGAACGCGGTCGCCGATGGGGCTGCCATTGGAACTGAGGGTCAGGATAAACTGGACCGTCTTACCGGCCAGGGAGGAGAGGTCTACGTCCAGCCGCTGGAAAGACCCATCTAAAGTTTCGCTCCATGCGGCAAGTTGTTTGGGGGCAGCACTGCCTTCAATGTAACTAAAGCTTAGAGAGGTGTTACAGGCAGTATTTCCACCACTGCAGCCGAGGATGGCATAGAAGGCAGCCCCCTGGGGAACTTCAAATGCGGGATAAGTGCCCCGCAAAAAGCTGTTTTCCTGGTTTGGGACACCCAGAATTAGCGTGTTTTCGTCGTCTTCGGCATTATTTTCCAGTACAGGTTTAGGGTGGGTGTAGGCATAACCCGTGGGATCTGTTGGTTTACCCGGGCAGTTCAGCGTTTCCGTGCCATTCGACCAATTCGCCAGGCAGATGGATTCGGCCAGATTCAATCTGCCAGCAAGGTTCGTATTGCCCACAGTAATTTCAGCCCAGAAAGACTTCAGAGGATCTTTGAAGGCAAAAATCGCCCCGCCAGCATTGCGAAGCTTGAAATCAGCACGATGTGTACCAGCCACTTCCGGCGCTGTTAGTAGAAGGCTAAGGGTGACCTTTTCACCAGGCTTAACCGGGTTGGTGGTGAGAGGCTGGGCAGCAGGGGCTCCCATGGCATTACCGGACATGAAAACAATAGCATATTGGCCCGTCCAGGTGCAGGTGCCTGCGTTGAGCAAGGTCCAGGTTTTGGTGAATTTGGCTCCGGGGGCATAGACAGTGCCGTCGGGAACGGTTTCATCGAGGAATTCAGCTAGATCGCAATTGGATTCGGCATTACCTACTGTTGCGGAGGTTGTGACAAGAGGAAGCAATGTGGCTGGAGGCAGGGGGCTTTGCTGAGTCGAGCTTTCAGGTGGTGCCGGTGTGCTGCTGGGGAGGGCAGGCAAGGAGAGGCTGGTAGCCACGATGTCAGTAGTCATGGCGTTGACAGTTTGGGCCGCCGCAGTGCGGATGGGCTCAAGAAGATCAGTCGGTGTGGGTGTGGAGGTGGGTTTGCAGGCGCTAAGAACTAATAAGCCAAAAACTGCAAGGATGGAAAAGGATTTGTTCATGGCAGGGTGTTTCCGAGATGATTATAGAGTTTTGAGCCCATGCACGCAAGTGATTTTTTCCGAAGGTGCAGCATTTGAGTTGGGTGCTGAACTATGTTTTTTTCCATTCATCAAGAAACTTCTCAAAATCGCTTCTCGGAAGCTACCCAACAGGGGGGCGAACGACCGCGGCTTGCCTATTACAGGCCGATTCAATAATGCGGAAGGGGAAAACTTTAGCTTGTCCAAGCTTGT
>WOZB01000112.1:0-9080 GCA_011620445.1 Anaerolineaceae bacterium
CTTGGGAACTTATACCGCAGTCGAATGGGTACTGGAAAGATACAAAGAAAAACCCCCAAAAGACCCCACCATCAGGGAAAAGTTCAATACCTATAAATTTGCGGATTATAAAGAGCAAGTCATTGAATTGATTGGCAGGGTTTGCACTGTTAGCATCGAGACAATGAAAATTGTCAAAGAGATGGAACTCACTGGAGAAGCATAACGTTACGCCAAATTCCTTATGGTTACCCTCCAAACCTCAAATAATTTTGAAATAAGTTGACTTTGCACCTTAAACAGCAAACGGCTGCTCGCGCAGCCGTTTGTCTTGAGAGTAATTGATTATCCGTCGGTTCCTTCAACGGTGGGGGTAGGAGCTAACTGGCAGGTGCCATCGCAAGCGCCATTGCCACCCTGGCCGCCCTGACCGCCCTGACCAAACATACCCTGGCCGCCCTGACCGCCCTGACCAAACATACCCTGACCACCCTGGCCGAACATACCTTGACCATTGAAGTCTTTTTCGTTGAACCGGCCCTGACCGCCCTGACCAAACAAGCGTTCACCCATTTGGCCGAACCAACCTCGGAGCCCCTGGCCAAACATTCTGTGGCCCATCATGCCGTTGCCGTTCATCATGCCGCCGAACCCACCAAAACCAAGATCCCAGCGGTTCTGATTTTGAATTCGAGCAAGCAGAGCATCAGCCTGAGCCTGGGTGATAGTGCCAGCTTGGACGGCATTGTTGATGGCGGCTTCAAGACCAGCTTTTACTTCAGCCCGGAAGGTTGTGGACTGCTGGAGTGCTTCCTGCGCAGCAATCGCATCAGCTTGTTCCTGGGTTAGCCGGCCAGCAGCTACAAGTGCTGCCAATTGGTCCGTGCGCGCCTTGGCATAAGCCGCATTCAATTCATCCAGGCTAATACCCAATGCTTCAGCAAAGAGGGCTTGCTCATCCAATTTGGCAGCTTCTTCACTGCCGATCAGATTTGAGAGCAGACCCCATCCGTTGCCGCTGTTGGCTTTGAGTCTGTCGGCCTGAGCCTGGGTGAGCGCGCCATCGGCCAATGCCTGGTCAACCGCTAAGTCAAAAGCGGCCTTACGGGCAGCCTGCAATTCAGCAGCTGTCTTGCCTAAGGCAGCAGCTAAACCATCATCATCTGAGCCCATCATGTACCCTCTACCTGGCAAAACTTCGTCCTCTGTGGAGGAAGGTGTGGTAGGGGTTTCAGTGGTGGTCGGTGTTTCAGGAGTGGTCGTCTGGGCAAAGACTGTTTTCAGACCGCTGAAACCAGCAAACAACATGGCCAGGACTAAAACGCCTGCAGTCAAAGTTCTAAACAATTTATTTTTCATAGTTACCTCAATTCGTTTTTCATGGCTCCTATTTGGAGTGTTCCTAGTATAACAAGGTCTAATTCAGAAGGAATGAAATTGCACAGACTTTTTTATTTAGATCAAAAGGCCATAGACTTGCTGTTCTCCTCGTCCAAAAGCTTACTTATTTAGAATTTATTAAGAACTCTTATACTTCGAAAGCAGATTCAAATGTATAAGCATTTCTTTGTCCAAATTATTCCTGCCCGCGCTAATCGACTGGAAGGAATATCTTGAATTTCGTGCCTTTGCCCAATTCAGATTCGGCCACCACCTCACCGCCATGCGCCTGAACCAGGGCACGCACGATCGCCAGGCCCAATCCACTCTGATTCACATCCGTATGGCGCGATTTATCCGCCCGGTGGAAGCGTTCAAAGATCAAGGGCAGTTCATCCTGGGCAATTCCGCTCCCCGTATCCTGCACTTCAATCAGGCATTTCCGGGAAGTTTTAGTTCTGATAAGGCTGCTCTTCAGGTTCACTTCGCCGCCTTCGGAAGTATAGTGCAGCGCATTCGCAATCAGATTCTCCAGAACTTGCAGCAGCCGGCCTTCATCCCCCGGGATACTAAGCTCCCCGGGAGTGGCGAGCACACTAAGTTTGATTTTTTTCTGTAAAGCTTCGTTCTCAAAGACCCTCTCCGCCTGGAGCAAGAGCTCAGCAGGGTCCAGGGATTGCTTATTTAGTTTCAGTTCGCCAGCATCCGATTGTGAGAGCAAGCGTAAATCACCCACCAGCTGCTCAAGATGGCGGATTTCCTGGTGAATCACATTCAGTCGTTCAGGTGTAATTTCCAGGTCTCCATCGCGCATCGATTCCACGTAGCCGCTCACCACGGTCAGCGGTGTGCGCAGGTCGTGAGCTATATCCGCGGTCATCTGTTTGCGCAGGTCATTGCTGGTAAGCAATTGTTGGGCCATATTATTGAAGGCCAGGCCAAGATCACTCACCTCATCTTTTCCCTCAATTTCTACCTGTCGGGAAAGGTCACCCTGTGAAAGCTTGGCAGCCGCCTCGGTGAGGGTGGTAATGCGTTTGGTAAAACGTGAAGCAAAAAGAAGCCCCAGAAGGCCAGCAGTAATCACTGAACCAAAAAACGCTACAAAGTATGCCCTTTTCGTGCGGTCCAAGAATAACTGCTCGGCAAGATTGTAAGAAGGTAAACGCTCCACCATCAGCAGAGTGCCAACCTCTTTTCCGTCGACTGTGATAGCCCGTCCATTCTGCAAAACCTTTTCGCTAAGCTTGAGGCCAAGCAGGGGGCTGTTATCGCGATGGGCAATGATCAAAATGCCGTTTTCATCTGCCAATCCGAATAACTTTCTTTCATCTCCATTATTTTGTCTACCATTTCCCATACCAGGAGTGAAGGAATCTGATTGCTGTCCCCTTTGGCCAGACATCATTCCCGGGCCCATACCCTGACCCGCAACAGTAAAAGCCAGGCCCTGCCAGGTACCATTGGTTTGGTAATAATCGACCAGGCTGGCAACCAGACTGTCCTTCTGTTGGTCCAGCACAAACTGATCAAAACGGTTGGCATTGTAATTCACGAACACGAAATACAAAACCCCCGCGGTCAAGGTGGCAATGGCGATAAAAATAAGGGCTAATTTTACTTTTAAGGTTAGCCTCACACCGCCTCCAATTTATTCATCCGATAACCGATGCCAAAAACCGTTTCCAGGTAGAGCGGCTTGGTCGGGTCTTTTTCGATCTTCAGACGCAAGTTGCGGATGTGCACGTTCAGGGTGCTTTCAAGGCCGGCAAAGCCGCTATCGCTAAGATTGTCCACCAGTTCGGCGCGGGTGAATACCCGCCCAGGGGTTCGCATAGGACAGCCAGTAAATCAAACTCCAGCGGAGTTAGTTCTACGTTCTTGTCACCAGCCGTAACCTTGTGGGTTCTACGGTCAAGCACCAAGGCGCCATTTCGCAAAAATTCAGCGGGTTCAGCGGGTTGTCCCTGTCGGCGCAGGTTTGCTCGAATGCGGGCAACCAGTTCGCGCATACGGAAAGGTTTAACCACAAAGTCGTCGGCACCAAGTTCAAGCCCCAGCACGGTATCTGTTTCTTCATCCCGGGCTGTCACTACAATCACGGGAATGTCGCTCTCCTTACGGAAAGCATTCAAAAACTGGAAGCCGTCCATATTCGGCATCATGATATCCAAAAGCACGAGGTCAGGATGTTCGTGCCGGGCAACAAATAACCCTTGCTGCCCATCCTGGGCCTGGACCACACGATAACCCTGATTACTTAAATAATCTTTTAGCAGGGTTCGAACGTTGGACTGATCATCGATGACAAGAATGGTATCGGACATGCAAAACTCCTATGGTCGCCTAAGTGTACAAATGAGTCATTTAGATTTCATTAACACCGTCCACCGGCATGCCTGGTGCAGGTTCGGTGTGGGATTTATTTTAAAGTACAATTATTTTATCGTTTTCTGAGATTATACTAAGGAGGGCTTATGCCTCTATCAACGATTTTCCTGCTTGCTGTGTCATTCATCCTGGTTGTGATCGCAGTTATCCTCATAGCCCGCACAGCAATCTTTCCCATCGACACCCAGGAAGTTGAGCCTATCGAACTTCCTCAGATCGACGGAGAGTCGGTTGCCCAGCGTCTAGGCCTTGCCATTCAACTTAAGACAATTTCAAGTGCCAAACTCGAAGAAATTGATCCAACGCCTTTTCGGGGTCTGCACAACCTGATGCATACGCTTTACCCGATGATCGACGAAAAACTGGACAAAGAAATTTTCAACGAGTTTAGCTTGCTTTACACCTGGAAAGGCAGCAATCCAAGCCTGGACCCCGTCTGCTTCATGGCTCATCTGGACGTCGTCCCAGCTGACGAGTCAGAAAGTTCTGGCTGGAAATATCCGCCATTCTCAGGAACTGTGGCTGAAGGCTTTGTATGGGGCCGAGGTGCCATTGATTGCAAAGGCGTACTGATCGGGCAGTTAGAAGCAGTGAACAATCTCTTGCGCGAAGGTTACCAGCCCTTACGAACCGTTTACCTCGCGTTTGGCTTTGATGAAGAAACTTCAGGCCAGCACGGCGCAGAACCGATGGCCAAGGCTTTGCAGCAAAGAGGCGTTAAGCTTTCATTCCTTCTTGATGAAGGTGGAGCCATAACGACTGACGAAATCAAGGCAGTGCAGCAGCCTGTCGCTGCGATTGGCGTTTCTGAGAAAGGCTTCCTCACCCTGCGCCTGCATGCCAAGACTGCTTCCGGGCACGCCGCCATGCCCCCCAAACGCACATCCATCGGCGCGTTAGCCCTGGCTCTGGCTACCTTGGAAGCTAATCCATTCCCTCAAAATCTGGGGGTGGTCCAGTTTATGCTAAGCCACCTGGGCAAGGCGTTGCCCTTCTTCCAGCGCTTAGCCCTGGCAAACACCTGGCTCTTCGGCGGTTTGGTGCGCAGGCAGATGGCTTCACAACCGAGGATGAACGCACTCACCCGCACAACGCTTGCCCCGACTGTTATTAATGGCGGGCATACAGCCAATGTGCTGCCGGCTGAAGCAGAGGCCCTCATAAATTTGCGCATTATGGAGGGTGAAACCCGCGAGGAAGCTTTCCAGCGGGTCAACAATATGGTGGCAGATGACATCATTTCGGTTTTGCCGTATGACGCGGAGACTCTTCAGGAAAGCCGCAGTTGGAACCCATCCCCAGTTTCCGATGTTGATTCAGCCCAATTTGCCCTTTTGGCAAATTTGATCATGGCCGCTTATCCGAGTACCCTGGTAATGCCAATTTTGTTAGCGGGTGGTACGGATGCCCGCTATTTCGTTCCCATTAGCCGCAACTCGTATCGCTTCTCTCCGTTTGTGCTTTCCGCTGAAGATGCTGCCACTGCTCATGGTATTAACGAGCGCTTGTCTATTGCCAATTGTGCCAAAGCGGTTGGCTTTTACATGGAACTGATGCGCCATGTTTCCTCGTTGACTGCGGAGGAAGAAGCCGCCTTCGGGGCTGAAGAAGAGTGGGAAGACGATGAAAAACCAGCTGAGGAACGCAAGTCAAAAAAACCCAGAGCCTCCAGGGCAATTGAACCGGAAGAGGAGTTAATCGCTGAATTGCGCACCCCTCTGGCGACCAAACCTCTAAAGCAACCCCCGGCTCAATCGGTTGCCTACCCCAAAGAATTTCCTCAAGGTGAAAACGCAGATAAGAAGGCTCTCTCAGCTTCTGCTGAAAACAGCAGTGAAGATTTGCAGCTGCTTCCTGACGATGATGAGCCTTTGATTGTCAAGCCCATGAAAAGAGACAGTTAATCGTGAATTCTGAAAACAAACCCATCATCATCCTGATCATCGTGCTGATTGCGATCTTCCTCTGCTGCTGCGTCTGCCTTCTGGCAGCCAGCGCGCTTTTCATAACACGCGCAAGCAGCAGTTCTGAATTAAGCACACAGTTACCCGAGCTCAATTTTTCACCTGCCAGCACACCCACTGCGCTTCCGAATACGACAGATACAGATTCAGCCGCTCAATTTGCCCAGATCGAAAAGGAAGTCAGCACTCTGCGGGGGTTGGACCTTGAAACTCCGCTCCAACGCGAATCACTTACCACAGCCCAACTTGAGCAACGGGTGACCACCGAATTCTTCAAGGACTACACCCCGCAAGAAGCAGCCGAGGACGAAACTACGCTCTCCCTTTTGGGCTTGTTGCCAGAGGATTTTGACCTTCTGGATTTCTACAAAAAGCTCTACACAGAGCAAATCGCCGGGTACTACGATAATGAAACCAAGTCCATGTATGTCGTGGCTGATCAGGGTATCGGTGGCATGGAACGCAGTACCTATGCGCATGAGTTTACGCATGCCTTGCAGGACGCCACCTACGACTTTGAAGGCCGCCTCGGTTATTCGGATGAGGCCTGTGAAAACAATTCAGAATCCTGTGCTGCACTTCAAGCGCTGATTGAAGGTGATGCCACATACACCCAGATGGCCTGGTTAAGTGAATACGCCACCAGGCAGGATATTTTAGACCTTCAAAGCTTTGTCACAACATTTAAGAGCCCAATCCTTGATTCTGCTCCAGCTTTCATGCAGGACGACATGAACTTCGCTTACGACCAGGGCAGCGATTTTATCAAGGCGTTGCTCGCTAGCGACGGGGATAATGCCATTACAGCCGCCTTCACAAGCCAAAAACCGGTTTCCACCGAGCAAATCATGCATCCATCCCGCTACCCGGATGATAAACCCCTGGCAGTTACTCTCCCCGAATTAGCCAATGACCTGGGCAGCACCTGGCAGGAAATTGACCGCGAAACCATCGGCGAATGGTACACCTGGCTCATCCTTGCCCGGGCAAACGACGACGACTACCGCCAAATTGAGTCCCTGGTAAGCGCGGCCGCGGAAGGTTGGGGCGGCGATCAGTACGCCGTTCTTACGGACGGCAATGACTCCGCTTTTGTGGTCACTTACCAGTGGGATACCAGTGAAGACAGCGACGAGGCTTACAAAGCCTTCCTCACCTATACTCAATTACGCTTCGGTCGCCAGGATGCAAGTGATATCGCCTGCGTGAATGGCTATTGCAGCAGCTTGATGAAAAACCCTGATCAGGGCTTCACCTGGATCGTCAGCACTTCCAGGGATGCGGTCTCTACCCTCCAAAGTTCAGTTCGGAACTAAGGCTCGCTTCCATGCAGAACCCAGCCGCTAAACCGCTTGACCGCGCACGCATCCGAGCGCTGATTTTTGATGTGGATGGCACCCTTGCAGATACAGACGACAACATGGCCTATAAAATTGTAGGCGTGTTGAAACCTCTGCATAGTCTGTTCAAACCGGGGCAGGCGCAACAATTTTCTCGCCGCTTCGTCCATTTTTCTGAAGGTCCCATGAATTGGATCCTGAACATGGCTGATAAGTTGGGGGTTGATTCCTGGTTGGCTTATTTTTTGGACTGGCGTGCCAAGCGCGATCTGCGCATTCCCAACAAATTCAAGGTCCATCCAGAGGTTCCGGGGGTCACGCCCATGTTGGAAGCGCTCGCAACGCGCTACCCGATGGCAGTGGTTACCAATCGCAATGAGGTTACCACACGGGCATTTCTCGATTCTCACAACCTCACCCGTTTTTTCACGGTTATCCTGGCATCCCAATCATCCAAACACACCAAACCCTTCGCAGACCCGCTCATCGCGGCTGCCAAAGCCATGGACGTACCAGTTGAAGCTTGCCTGATGGTCGGCGATACGATTGTAGATGTGCATGCTGCCATTGCTGCCAAAGCTCAAAGTTTGGCAGTACTCTGTGGCTTCGGAACGGAAAAAGAATTGCTCAAAGCTGGTGCGCAGGTGGTATTACCCAGCACATCCCAGTTGGCTGAATTTTTACTTTCGGAACCTGCAAGCCTGGGTTAAAAATTTCGGCTTATCAATAAATTAATAAGGATTTGGGACCATTCTTTCCTGCAGTATTTATTCCGCCAGTTCCATTTCTGCCACTGGGATTTTGCCACCCGGTTCTTGTAGATCGAGGGTGTTGACTTCCCGTTTCAAGAAACCATAGACCGCTACGAGCAATGCCATTGCCCCAGCAAAAGTAAATGCCACTCCAACGCCGAGGTGATCGGCAATAGGCGCGGCCAACACAATCCCAATGGGCATGGCTAACATACAGAGACTATTTAGCATCATAAAGGTACGGCCTTGCATCTCAGGTGGAATTTTGGCCTGAAAGATTGCATCCAGAGGCCCGTTGGCAAAGGCCAGGGCAAATCCTAAAATGCCAGAAAAGCCAATCAGCATCGGTAAAAGATTGCTCGGGGTTAAGCCCATGCCAAATATTGACAATCCAAGTACCAGGATGCCTGCCAGCGAGGTCATAATTTTACGCTTGAAACCGCCCCACACACCTAATAGCAGACCGCCAACCACAATTCCGATCCCCACTGCTGACTCAACACTGGCTAATTGGGCAGCACCACCGCCAAAGTTCTTAGTAATCATCAGGGGTAAAAGCGCGCTGATTGGTGCAAATGCAAAATTGATCAAAGCTGCCATGATGGTCAATGTAAACATTCCAGGCCAGCCCTTCATGTAGGTAAAGGCTGAGCTGACATCATTCCACAAGACTTTTGGAGTAATAATTTCTTGAACATCCGAGCGCAGTGGTTGCGGCACTTTCACGAAGAAGAGTAAAAGCAAAACGGCAATGGCTGCGGTCACTACATCCACCGCTAATACACTTTGGAATGGCCAGATCGCAAGCAAAAGTGCACCTACAGGGGGAGAAACAATGTTGATAATTCCACTTAAGGCCTGGTTAAAACCTCCAAGGCGGGCATAATGCTCTTTGGGCACCATCAGAGTTGTTGAAGCACTCATCGCCGGACCCTGGAAAATTCCAGCCACAGCCCTGATAAAAAGAACTACATAGATATGCCAGAACTGCACAAGATTAAAAGTAAAGAGCAGCATGAGCACGATTGTGGCCAGGGTTACGATTAGATCTGCCACTACCATGGTAACTTTTCGATTCCAACGATCCACAAGTGCCCCCGCGAAAGGCCCCAAAATGACCTGCGGAAGCAGACCGACCATGCTGGCTGTTGCCAGAACAGCTGCCGAACCGGTCTTCTCAGTGAGGTACCAGATCAGTGCAAATTGCACCACCCCACTGCCAAGAAGTGAGAATATCTGCCCGATGAACATCGGCGCGTAGTTCCTTAGCCAAT
>WOZB01000112.1:9180-17536 GCA_011620445.1 Anaerolineaceae bacterium
CCAAGAAGTGAGAATATCTGCCCGATGAACATCGGCGCGTAGTTCCTTAGCCAATGGTTTGAAGGTGCGGTTGAACCAGCATTATTGTTTGGAGACTGACCATAAGGCATATCTGCTTGGCCAGCCCCTGAACTTGTTTCATTTATCGAATTACGGCTTTCTGTATTTTCAGTTTGCATGTTTTTTTTCCAGAATTAATATTATAGATTGAGTTCACTTCTGTCAAGGCTAGCGATTTCTATAAATTTGATTCTGGACTTCTGAGTCCTCTTGTGTACTCCTCTGCCAAAACTGCCAGAAAGGCCCTTTACGCTTGCCGGAAGCACCATTCCGTCGGCCTACCAGGTTCAGAAGCGACATTAGGTCGTCGCTTCTATTGTTTCGCTGATTTTGGCTAAGCTCAAGCTTGGCCGCGCTTGTACCAATATATTCATCTCGGATGTATCGATAAATCTCTGCATTGTTTGCCATTTCAAACTCCTTTTCACCAGAGATTATAGGGAAACCTCGAGAGAATCCAATCAAGCGTCTCTTGAAAACAGTGAAAATTGGGCCTTTCTGGCTTGAATTTCTCTCAACTGTCACTTGAAAGACGGACTACCTTGGATTTTTTATGGAAATTTGATATTTTCAGCGTATTATTAAACAGTTATTCGAACGAGGTATTATGGAATATAAGGACTATTACAAAGTTTTAGGCGTGCCAAAAACGGTCAGTGAAGCTGACCTTAAAAAGGCTTACCGCAAGCTTGCCCGTGAGTGGCATCCGGATATGAACAAAGACAAGCCCCACGCCGAGGAGAAGTTCAAGGAAATCAACGAAGCCTATCAAGTGCTCTCTGATAAAGACAAACGTGCCAAGTATGACCAATTTGGCTCTTCCTGGCAGCAATATCAGCAGCGTGGTGGCCGCCCTGAGGACTTTGATTACGGCCCCTGGCGCCAGCCCGCAGGAGGCTCCACTTATCGTACGATGACGCCCGAAGAGATGAATGACCTCTTTGGTGGCGGTGGTTTGGGCGGCTTCTCTGATTTTTTTGAAACCCTATTTGGCGGCATGGGCGGGACAAGAGCCAGCTACAACAGCCGTGCCAATCCGCGTCAAACTCAACAAAGCCGGCAAACGGGCAGAAACCCAATTGCCCAGGTGATTGAGCACGAAGTGGAAATCAGCCTCAGCGAAGCCCTTACGGGCACACATCGCCAGCTGGGTATGGAAGGCGGGGTCATGCGCGACGTGACCATCCCAGCCGGTGTTGATAACGGCTCCAGGGTACGCTTGCGAGGTTTCGCTAATGGACAGGATGTCTATCTGCGTATCAAGGTTAAGCCAGATCCGAAATTTGAACGCGACGGCAATAATCTCAAAACTACGGTACCTGTTGACCTTTATACCGCGCTGCTAGGTGGTGATGTCAGTGTGCCGACACTTGGGAAGAACCTGGTGCTCAGTATTCCTCCCCAGACAGATAGCGGTAAGACCTTCCGCTTGCGCGGCCAGGGCATGCCGCATCTCAAAGATCCGTCGGATCGGGGTGATCTGCTGGTGACCGTCCAAATCCATTTACCCCATAAAATGACCCCGGCTGAACTTGACAAAGTGCGTGAGCTCAAGAATATGAGGCACGCCTGATGTTTGAGCAGATTTCTGACTCATTAATCCAACCTCTCAAGGGTGGCAGCCGCTTCTGCCGAACGGTTACCGTTTACGCTGGCTCAGCCGTTGGTCTTGACCCCATTTTTGCCAAAGCGGCTTACCAACTGGGCAAGATTATCGCTATCCAGGGCCGCACCCTGGTTTATGGAGGCGGCCGCACAGGTCTGATGGGTGCATTGGCCGAGGGTGCGTTGGCTTACGGCGGTGAGGTAATTGGCGTCATCAATGAGGACCTTAACCGGCCCAATCTCTCACATACTGGTTTGACCCGCATGGAAATTGTGCCCAATATCCAGATTCGGAAATTCCGCCTGATCGAGCTCGCTGATGCCACCATCGCCTTGCCGGGTGGTTTTGGTACCCTGGATGAAATCTTCGAAACCCTCACCGGAGCTCAGATCGGTTTACATAAGAAACCGGTTGGCTTCCTCAACACGGTCGGTTATTACGACCTTTTACTAAAAACACTTAGCTTTGCCATGGCAGAGAATTTCATTTATCCGGTCCACAAGCAGCTTTATCTCAGTGCAGAAGATCCGCTTGAATTACTGGCTGCACTTGACGACTACACCCCACCTACAGAATTGGATTCCTGGCTTGAACGGAATGAATAAAACCCAACCATTTGACAACTTGATATTTGACCTTGACGACACTATCTACATGCCAAATTCTGGCATTTGGGATCTGATTGGTGAGCGTATCTTCGCTTTCATGCGCCAGCACCTGCCTGATGTGCCAGAAGACGCCATCGAGCCCCTGCGCGATCGCCTTCTGAAGCAGTATGGAACCACCTTGCGCGGCCTGCATGAAGAACGAGGCATTGACGTGCAAGCTTATCTGGCTTATGTCCATGACCTGGATCTCAGCTTGATGCTCAAACCAGATGCCGAATTGCGGCGCTTCTTAAGCAGCCTGCCTCAAAAGAAGTACATCTTCACCAATGCTTCAAAAAGCCATGCCGAAAATGTACTCAACCAAATGGGATTGGCTGATTTATTCAGCGGCATTACCGACGTCGCGGATGTGCAGCCTTACTGCAAACCCATGCCTGAGGCTTTCAAACTCATGCTTCAGCAATTTCACATCACCGACCCCAAAACCTGCCTATACGCGGATGACAACCTGCCCAACCTGGCAACCGCTGAAGCCCTGGGGATGTATCCGCTCTATGTTGGCCGCAAGCAAGGCCATGGCTTTACCCAGGTGGAACGCCTGGCAGATCTCGAAGCCCTGCTGCCCGAACTTGATGATATTCGTCTTTGAACGATTAAACCTGCCAGCATCGGTTTGTAAAAGGACCCGCTAACCAATTCCCACGCTTGTGGTATTCTTTTCTAAATTTCATCTGGAGATGAACAATGAACAATACAACTAAAACTATTCTGGTAATAATCGTGGCAGTTGTGCTCCTGGCGGCATCGTTCGGCTCAGGGGCCCTCCTCGGGGTGACGGTTAAGGGCCAGGCCTGGGATAAACTTTTCAGGACTCCTACAAGCACGCTTGCCCCGGTACTGCCGACACCTCAAAGTCAGGTTGCCTCTACCCCCATCGTTTCAGAGCTAACCCCTGCCGAGCAAAAAGATCTATTCAAGCCCTTCTGGGAAAGCTGGAAACTGCTGCACGAAAACTATGTGGATCAGCCCCTTGATGACTTAGCATTGATGCGCGGCGCAATTTCTGGAATGCTCGCCGCAACCGGCGATAAGCACACCTCCTACATGGACCCTGAGCAGTTCAAGCAAGCCAATACTTCCATGGAAGGTGAATATGAAGGCATCGGCGCCTGGGTGGATACCACAGGTGAGTACATACAAATCGTTTCTCCAATGAAAGGTTCTCCTGCGGAAGCTGTTGGCCTGCGGGCTAAAGATATCGTCATCGCCATTGATGACGTAGATATGACTGGCACCCCGGGTGACCTCGCGCTCCAGCATATCCTCGGAAAAGCCGGCACCACGGTCAAGCTGACTGTAATGCGTGACAATGAAAAATTGGATTTCACGATTACCCGTGCCAAAATCACAGTCCCTGTGGTGGACTACGAGGTGTTTGACAATGGCATCGCCTATGTCGCGCTGCATACCTTCAACGAACAGACTATGGACCAACTGCGGGCCGCCTTAAGGGAAGTATTGGCCCAGAACCCCAAAGGCCTGGTTTTTGATCTGCGGGATAACGGCGGCGGCTATCTGGATACTGCTATTGATGTGGTTTCACAATTCGTTCCGGATGGTGTGGTTATGTACGAAGAGTACGGAGATGACACCCGGGATACCTATACCGCCAAACCAGGGGGCCTGGCGACCAAAATCAAATTAGCCGTCCTGATCAACGAAGGCTCAGCCTCTGCGTCCGAGATTACCGCAGGCGCTATTCAGGACCGCGGCCGGGGAATACTGGTGGGCGTCACCAGTTACGGCAAGGGTTCAGTGCAGAACTGGATTCCCCTTACCACCGAAGCTGGCGGTGTGCGCATTACCATTGCCCGCTGGCTCACCCCCAAAGGCACACAAATCAGCGGAAAAGGCCTCACACCGGATATCGAAGTTGTCATGACCGAAGAGGATTACACCAATGGCCTTGACCCGCAACTGGACGCAGCAGTTGAATATTTGCTAGCGGAATAGCCTCATCTGAAACCAAGAGGCTGGCAGAAGTTCAATGCCAGCCTCTTTATATTTTCTATATTGGCATTTCGGCTCAAGCCACGTTAACAGTTCTGCTTTGATTGAAGATATGGGCTTTACCGTATCAAATCTCTAATGACCCCGTCCGGCCCTCTTAGACAAACCTCCCATGCTTTATCCAAAATGGTAAAATTCAGCAAACATCATTTGCTATTGATTATCCTCTTTAGGATAAAAAGGAGTCTCACGTGAATTTTACTTATTTGATTTTCATGCTTCCGGCTTTGATTCTTTCATTCTGGGCGCAGTCAAGAGTCAAAAGTGCCTTCACAAAGTGGAGCCAGCTTCCCAATACTCATAGGGTCACTGGTCTCGAAACCGCAGAACACCTTAAGCCCCGCGTCGGCCTGCAGAATGTCACATTATCACGCGTAAAGGGCACTCTGACGGACCATTACGATCCAAGTAATGATACACTTGCTCTTTCCCAGGGTGTTGCGGATGCTCCATCCATTGCTGCCATGGCCATTACAGCTCATGAACTCGGCCATGCCCTGCAGGATAAGGAAGGTTACGGCCCCATGCGCTTGCGCACCGCCATCGTACCAATTGTGGGTTTGGGCTCCAATTTGGGTCTAATCCTGGTTATGGTGGGCATTGTTCTGCAAATTGCTGGTCTCACCTGGCTGGGCATTATCCTTTTCTCAGGGACTGCCCTGTTCTCGTTGGTGACACTACCCGTAGAATTCGATGCTTCCAATCGCGCCCGCAAAATGCTGGATGACACCGGCCTGGTCGTCAGCGAGGAGGAGCGCAAAGGTGTTGACGATATGCTCAAAGCTGCTGCCTGGACCTACGTGGCCGGCTTGTTGACTTCCCTGGCTCAGATTTTCTACTACATCTCCATGGCCGGCCGTGCCAGCGGCAGCCGCCGTTCGTAATATTTATTTCCTTCATAAAAGGTGTGCTCTTTGATCAGCACACCTTTTTTGTGCCTACCAATGCCCGCCGAATTTCGACCTCTTATTCAATTTGTGGATGATAATTCAGGTCGCAAACCAATGATTGCCGAAGGAGACTAATGAATCAAACGCCACCCCGCTGGAACCTGACCAATATCTACACCTCCCTGGAAGACCCAAAATTTATCCATGATTTTGACCAGATAAAAACCGAAATTGAAGCCTTGCAGGCGTTTTACTCAAGCACCATATTACCTTTGGATAAAACTGCCAGGCCTGAAACGCTAGCCCCTGTACTGGATAGCCTCGTTGAGCGTCTAAACACCTTTATGCTGAAGACTGACACTATGGGGGCCTATTTGCATGGCTTGATTAGCACTGATTCGTTTGACAAAGCTGCCGAGCAAATGCAATCACGCTTTGAGATTGAAACCCTGCCCTTCAACAACCTTAAATTGCAGTTGCGTAAGTGGCTGGGCAGCCTGGGCAACGCCCTTCCCCAGGCATTGCAATTGCCAGGAATGGCCTATGACCATGCTTTTTACCTGCTTGAAGAGGCTCAGCGAGCCCAGTTTACAATGAGTGAAGCTGAAGAAATCCTGGCCAATGAGCTCGATTTATCGGGCGCTTCTGCCTGGACGGCGCTGCATGGCGTCTTAACGTCCCAAAAGACCGTGGGGTTTGAACTTGAAGGCGAGCTGCAAACTCTCTCGATGCCCGCTCTCATCAATCTGCGTTCACATCCATCGGCAGACGTCCGTCAACGTGCCTATCAGCTGGAGCAAAGCATCTGGGAGGAAATGAAGGAACCCCTGGCAGCCTGCCTTAATGGTGTCAAGGGGCAGGTTATTACCCTGGACCTCAAACGCGGCCGCAAGACCAGCCTGGATAGCTCCCTCGAGCAAGCCCGCATTGACGCTGAGACACTCGATAGCATGCTGTCCACCATGCGCGAATCCCTGCCAACTTTCCGGCGCTATTTCAAAGCCAAAGCCCGGCATCTGGGGAACGAGCAATTACCCTGGTGGAATCTTTTCGCCCCATTTGGCAGCTCGGAACGCCAATACAGTTTTGAGGATGCACGGGAGCTGATCCTCTCAAATTTCGCTGACTTCAGCCCGGAACTTTCCAATTTTGCCAAAAAAGCTTTCGATCAACAGTGGATTGACGCCGAGTCGCGCCCCGGTAAACGCGGCGGCGCTTACTGCATGGGAGTCGATGCGCTCAAGGAAAGCCGCATCCTCTGTAATTTTGATGGTTCCCTGGACCAGGTGATGACCCTAGCCCACGAACTCGGGCATGGTTTTCACAACCACTGCGCCTTCCAGGCCGGCAAGACCCAGCTGCAAACCCGCACGCCCATGACCCTTGCTGAGACTGCCTCAATCATGAACGAAACCATCATGTTTCACGCCCTTCTAAAGAGTGCTGCCAGTCCAGCTGAAGAATTGGCACTACTCGAAACCAGACTCTTGGGCGATTCTGCCGTTATTGTGGATATTCTCTCCCGCTTTATCTTTGAAAAGGAAGTCTTTGCACGCAGGGCAAGAGCAAGCCTTTCAGCGGACGAGATCAGCCAGATCATGCTGCAAGCCCAAAAAGAAACTTATGGGGATGGGCTGGATAACGCGATTCTCAATCCATTTGCCTGGACCTGGAAACCGCATTATTATCGTGCTGGGCTCTCTTTCTACAATTATCCTTATGCCTTTGGCTTACTTTTTGGCACAGGCCTCTACGCCACTTATCAACAACGGGGAAGCGCATTCGTGGAAGACTATAAAAATTTATTGGCAAGTACCGGAGAAGCTTCTGCGTCAGATCTGGCTGCCAGGTTTGGCATCGATATCCGTTCCAGGGAATTCTGGAGCACTTCGCTCGCACAGTCAGCAGCCCTGATTGAACGTTACGAATCCCTGATATAAATCAAATTGATAAAAAATTAGCCTCTTAATAATGAGGCTGATTTTAGTTTCGCGGCTCAGTAGATTTCCATACGCATTAAGTTTCAGTTTGATTTGCCAATCCCTCCACTGAGCATTGGAAATATACCAACTGTGGCGGGTTCATCGAAAATATTTTCATCAGGCAGGGTTTTGGCAAAATTCCTTGATAGCAGAGCTTACATAAGCCGCATCTTCCATGCTCATGTGTGGCCCTATTGGCAGGCTAAGTTCCGTCTCGTGAATTTCCTCCGCGATCGGAAAATCACCTTTGCGGTAACCCAAATCGGCATAGGCTGCAGAAAGGTGCGGCGGGATTGGGTAGTGAATCAGGGTTCCAATGCCGTGCTCTGCCAGCCAGGCTTGGAGCGCGTCCCGGCGGGGGTGCCGAATGGCAAAGATGTGCCAGGCATGAGGATAGCCTGAAGCAATGACGGGCAGCACCAGGTCTTCTGAACCGGCTAAAGTTTCACGATAATATTCCGCAATCTGAGCCCGGCGCAAATTCCAGCTCTCGAGCAGCGGCAATTTCGCCCGCAGGAAAGCCGCCTGCAGTGGATCCAGGCGTGAGTTACGGCCCTGAATTTCATTGAAATATTTCTGTTTGGAGCCATAATTACGCAGCATGCGCACTTTTTCAGCGATAGCATCATCATCCGTCACCACACAGCCGCCATCGCCATAAGCCCCCAGGTTCTTGCCCGGATAGAAGCTGAAGCCAGCCGCGGAACATGCATCGACATCTTTGACTGGGGCATGCCCGCGCAGCTGCATTTGAGCGCTGTCTTCAATCACAAAAAGACCGTGCCGGTTGGCAATTTCAGCGATGGCCTTCATCTCAGCTTTTTGACCGTACAGATGCACCGGCATAATTGCCCGGGTGGCGGGAGTAATCGCTGCCTCGATAAGCTCTGGGTCCAGGTTGTAGGTCGTCAGCTTTGGTTCCACAGGTACTAATTTTGCGCCAGTCATGGAGACCGCCAGCCACGAGGCAATATAGGTATTGGAAGGCACAATCACCTCGTCCCCTGCACCAATCCCCTTTGCCAAAAGAATCAGTACCAGAGCTTCCAGTCCGTTGCCAACGCCAATGCAGTGCCTGGCACTGCTGAATTGAGCAAATTCGTGTTCAAAAGCTTCAAGTTCTTCGCCTAAGATGTACCA